>NZ_JBHFNQ010000201.1:0-78473 GCF_041929345.1 Floridaenema aerugineum BLCC-F46 | reverse complement strand
TAAAGGGGACGAGTAAAAGACTACAAGCAGTCCCAAACGCTCTGCGAGCAATGGGATAGAGGGTGTAGTAGTTCACCCAGTTAGGGTAACACCTACAAAATAAGACCTGAGATATTTGTCTATGGTTTTATGAACTATAACCCGCTGTTAAAAATGCTTCGATCTCACTATCTTCTACCCAACCTCGCGCTTGAATCATGCGTTGGGTGAATTGCCGCAATGCTTGTAATTTGCGATCGCTCAACGGTATTCCGTTCCGTATTGCATGAATAAAGCCCATCAGGTTTCGATCGATTTACGAGAGTCCATTCGCCAGATCATCATGCGATTAGCAGTAGAGGCAGGTGTAAAAAACCCAGACTTTTTTTCGCGACAGTATTTGCTGCTGATCGGTGGCGCAAGCTTAATGGCAACGATCGAACAATCACCAGAAGGGGCAACCTTTGCCCAAACAGCTTTATCGGTTTTAATTGATGCCAATGTAGGTGATTAATTGAAAACGCCTTCGCGTCCCCGCTCCTCCTCCGAGCGCGTTATAATTCAGTCGGTTATCAAGGAGCAAAATTTTCCATGAGTAATCCTCTGATTCAAGCTTTTTTCGTGGGTAGAGCAGTTGCCGAAACCCTTAACCAGCAACTAGAGTACGCTCTGACTAACTTGATGAGTGAAGTCGGCAAATTTGATGCCGAACAAAGGGAAAACTTGCGCCAATTTACGGAACAAGTTTTAGAAAGGGCAAGAAGAGAAGAAGAATTGTCCATGCAGGGGCGGACTAGTGGCTATACTTCTCCCTATAGTTCTGCACCAAATAAAGAACAAGACCTGCAAGCGATGATTGATGAACTCAGAGCCGAAGTTGCCGAATTACGCGCCGAATTGCAGCGATATCGCATCAATCGTTCTCTCTAAAGTGGGAAAGGACTTGTGGGAATAGAGTTATCTTACTAGTTAGTGAGAAGTTTCTCTCTTTTGAGCTTTTCCCGCTAACCGCTTTAGTCTGTATAGTATAGAGAAGAGACGGCAGCTAAACTGGCTGCACGTTAATCATAAGTCAAGGAAATTTTTTCTTGATTTATTAAATTAAGTAAAGCTGTAAACGCGAGTATCTGTCCTGCCTTACCATCCCATGCCGAAGCGATATAGCGATCGCCCACAATCAGAAAAACTTTCCCCAGGCGAAGGAGTTGCCCTCCCAAAGGTATTAGGCAGGTCTTGGAATATGGGAAAACCGTACAAAGATAAAGCCTACCGTTGGAATCGAGAAAATTACTCTCGTCAACGCCGTTTTTTGGACATTTGGGGTTTCGTTCTCACCCTAATGTTTGAGCTATGGCTTGATAGTAAACCCTGGAGTTATCCAGGGGGAATGACCGATGAGAAAAAAGCTGCCAGACGGAAAAAACAAGCCATCTGGATTCGAGATACTTTCCTAGATTTAGGGCCAACTTTTATTAAAGTTGGGCAATTGTTCTCGACTCGGGCTGATTTATTCCCCAGCGAATATGTTGAAGAACTCAGCAAACTGCAAGATAAAGTACCCGCTTTTAGTTATGAACAAGTAGAAGCAATTATCGAGCAGGATTTAGGCAAAAAAGTCCCGGAACTCTACCGCAGTTTTGACCCAATTCCCTTAGCAGCTGCTAGTTTAGGACAAGTACACAAAGCTCAACTACACTCCAGCGAAGAGGTAGTGGTAAAGGTACAACGTCCTGGTTTAGTGAAGCTGTTTACGATCGATTTAGAAATTCTTAAAGGCATCACTCGTTACTTTCAAAATCATCCTAACTGGGGTCGAGGTCGAGATTGGTTAGGGATTTATGAAGAGTGTTGTCGGATTTTGTGGCTGGAAATTGATTACCTAAATGAAGGGCGCAATGCTGATACTTTTAGGCGGAACTTTCGTAACGCTGATTGGGTAAAAGTACCTCGCGTTTATTGGCGTTATACTTCACCAAGAGTGGTAACTCTGGAGTATCTACCGGGAATTAAAATTAGCCATTATGAAGCAATAGAAACAGCAGGATTGGATCGGAAAATATTAGCTCAATTGGGTGCCAAAGCTTATTTACAACAATTACTCAATTACGGCTTTTTCCACGCCGATCCTCACCCAGGTAACATCGCTGTTAATGCTGATGGAGCTTTGATTTTCTACGACTTTGGCATGATGGGGAAAATTGAAACCAACGTGCGGGAACAGTTGATGGAAACGCTGTTTGGGATTGCTTCTAAAGATGGCGATCGCGTCATGAACTCCCTAGTCAAACTCGGTGCTCTATCTCCTACCGATGACATGGGCCCAGTACGGCGATCGATCCAGTATATGCTGGATAACTTCATGGATAAGCCGTTTGAAACTCAGTCGGTAAATGCGATCGCTGATGACCTATACGAAATAGCCTACGATCAGCCCTTTCGTTTTCCCGCTACCTTTACCTTTGTCATGCGAGCCTTTTCTACCTTGGAAGGAGTCGGTAAAGGCTTAGACCCCGAATTTAATTTTATGGAAGTTGCTCAACCTTTCACAATGCAGCTTATGAGCGAAGGAAATGGTTTCGATCCTACCAATAGCCTACTCGGAGAACTCGGTCGTCAAGCGGCACAAGTCAGCAGCACCGCCCTTGGTCTACCTTTGCGAATTGAGGATACACTGGAGAAACTAGAGCGGGGCGATATTCGTGTGCGCGTCCGCTCCACAGAAACAGACCGGATCTTGCGTCGGATTAATGGCACCCAAATGAGCACGACTTATGGATTAATAATAAGTGCTTTTACTATTTCTGCCACTATCTTATTTGTTCATGATAAGGTAGGTCTAGCGATCGTTGCCGCTGTAGTAGCAGTGATAGTGTCTGTAGCCTTAATTCGGTTGTTAAGACGCTTAGACCGCTATGAAAGAATGTTCTAAATTTGATTTGGTTACTCATTTTGTTGGTACATTACCAAGGGTATGAAAAGTAGCTTTGAAGGTGTTTCTGACCCCGGACTGGTACGCCCGGTAAATCAAGATGCTTATTACATCGACCCACAAGGACGATTTTTTATCGTCGCCGATGGGATGGGCGGACACGCGGGTGGTCAAGAAGCCAGTTGGATAGCTACTAAAACTATCCAGTCCTATCTGGATGAACATTGGAATTCCGATCGAGATTCGGTAAGCCTTTTAGAAGCAGCATTCTATCAAGCAAATAAGGCAATTTTAGACGACCAAGGCAAACACCCAGAACGGTCAGATATGGGAACGACCGCAGTGGTACTAGTGTTTCGAGAACAGTGTCCTTGGGTAGCTCATGTAGGTGACTCACGCCTCTATCGTCTGCGTTCCTCAAAATTGAAGCAAATCACCGAAGACCATACCTGGGTCGCCAGAGCGATGAAAGCAGGAGATTTGACCCCCAGACAAGCTAAAACTCACCCTTGGCGACATATGTTATCCCAATGTTTGGGCAGGGAAGATTTAGCTAAGGTAGAAATTCATACTCTGGATGTCCAAAAGGACGATCGCCTACTCTTATGTAGCGACGGACTCACAGAAGAAGTCTCAGAATCAGCCATTGCCAAGCTGTTAGAGTATCCTTTATGTGACAAAGCCGCCACTGCTCTGGTAGAAGCCGCTAAAGAGAATGGCGGACGAGACAATATTACTGTGGTGATTGTGGCGATCGAAGATTCTCTGGGTCAGGAATCTTAAGCAAAACCAGAAAAATTGAAATGCTTTATGCGATCAAATCTGGATGAAGCAATATATACATCCAGTTAATTTAGCCTATCTATAACTCTCTATCCCGCTTCTGTTGCCCTTTCCAGCTTCAGCTGCCTGGATTTGCAAATAAGATTTATTAAACTAAATAAGTAATTCTACCCAGGCTTTTTGTTCATACTGAGCAATTTTTCTTGTAAGTACTTGCTAAAAATACCATTAAGCGCTATGGAAGTGCCCGGAAACGCTTATCCTCCTTTTGATTATAGAAGTATACATCCAGAGCAGTATGAGCCATTTGTCAATTATTTGTTATATTCTGTAATATAAGGTAGATACCAAACTACCGCATCGGCTCAAACTGTATCGGATAAAGACTTCTAAAGTCAGCACAGTTATTCTCTTTCTTAGGAGTTAGTCATGAATCAACCTATCGAACTTTCTCTAGAACAGCAATTCAATATTCGTTCCTTCCAAACCCAAGTACAACAAATGAACTTGGAACAAGCTCAAGACTTTCTCATGAAGCTTTATGAGCAAATGATTTATAGAGAAGCGACCTACAAACATCTACTCAAGCACCAGTGGGGTTTAGAACCAAGTCCACATTTTGAATAGAGAATCGTCGCAGTCGGCGACCTCCTTCTCTTGCTTTGTTCCTTGGGGAAAGAAGCTGGGGATGATGGGGCGTCAACTAAACGATTAACCCAACATTCAAAGAAGAACTCACTAGTGAAACACCTTCTGAGTACTACTAGAAATTAACTGAACTACTTTCCAACTCACGCGAGCGCTCCACAATCAATTCTTTCAAATAATTGGCCTTGCTTGTAACCAGAGTTGATGCCAATTTCCCATCAAGGCCATGAGGCTAAAACGAATTAATTTGACTAAATTATCAATAAAAAACTTTCTGGGGGAACGGAAGCCTACTTTTCCCCCAAATCGGCCTATTTTCCGCCAGCAAACCTATTAATTTAACTCTTTCTCTCTAACTTGTCATCAAGTTGACCTAAAGAAGAACTAGATTCTAGTTTCATCAACATTTGTGGCTTAATCCTTTCAAACTGATTATGAAGCAACTCTTTACTCATTTTTGGCGAACCTGCCGAGATCAACCCCTGACTAGTTTGTACCCACTGCTGTAGTAATTGGCATTGGCTAGGAGCAATACTCACACTGAGTACATGAAGACAGCGTTTTGGCTCCTCCAGAGGAAATAACAACACCAAATATCGACCTGTGTCTCCCAAAAGTTTGGTAATCTCCTCACCTTGAGGAGTTTTCATATCCAAATAACAGCGCAACCACCTAGCACCAGCTTCGCGAGTGTAAAGTGCGGTAATCCACAGCAGCATCGGATGAGGAGTCATGGAAAACAAGAATTGATTATAACGCTTGCAAACCATACGCTGTTGAATGTCAGACTTTTTCAGCATTACCCAGAGAGTAGCTAACTTCTGCTTACCATTACCCAAAGTATTGGGGAAGACAATTTCTGCTTGCGGTTTATCTGGAGGCCAAGTTTGCATTCTCGCCAACTGCTCCATTTCCTCTGGTGAAGCTAAAGGTATATTCTGCATTTTTGCTTGGTGAACTTGGGAGATTTCCGAAAGTTTGCTCCCGATGCGTTGACCAATTTGCCTACCTGTACTAAACCTCTGCTCTAAAGGTTCTAAGGCTTTTAGAATATGTGCTACTGACTGAGGACGTTCGTTGGGTGTTTTTGCCAAACAACTCATGATTAAAGTTTCTAGAGCTTTTGGCACTTTTACGCCTGGATTAGTGGAATCGAAAGAGCGTGGTTTCTGGAAGTGATGAACTTTATACCAACCACCAAAAGAGTGGGTTTCTGCCTGTAATGGCATTTTCCCGGTGAGCATTTCAAACATTAAGACACCCAGACTATAAATATCTGACCGGTTGTCTAGTTCCTTACCCTCCATTTGCTCTGGAGAAGAGTAAGCCAGAGTTCCTAAATAATAGTTAGTTTGGTCGCTATCTGCCTGACGTAGTTTGGCAATGCCAAAGTCAAGAATTTTTACTAATTGCCCGAGACTGGGGTCTTGGATCACTAATATATTGCTGGGTTTGATATCCCGGTGAATGATTGGGCAGATTTGTCCTTCCACAGTGATGCCGTTATGAGCGCACTGTAATCCTAAGCAAATTTGTCGCGCTAGACTGAGAAATTTGGGTAAAGGCAAGGCTTGAGCGCGAATTACATCACTCAGGCTTTCTCCCTGTAAATATTCCATTACATAAAATGGCGTGCTGTTGTCATCCACGCCAAAGTCTGTAACGCGGACAATATGTAAACTTTTTTGACCTAAAAGGGCACAGGTTCGGGCTTCTTGTTCAAATCGCTCGCGCAATCGCAGTTTTTGATTTTGTATTCCTAATGACAGGAATTTAACGGCGACGGGGACTCCTCCCAACAATGTGTCATTAGCCAGATAAACCCGACCCATAGCGCCTGTCCCTATCAACTCTATTAGTTGATAACGACCATCAAGTAAGCGACCAATATTTGGGTCTTTTGGATCTGTCATTTTGATAAAGCTCCGCTCAAAAAGGAGCGTTAATGAAATATAAGAGCAGGTCAGTTAGGTATGAACTGTTTTTTGCTTTTTCTACCTTTAGAACATCGGGAAATTACCTCGATTTTTCAAATAGAAAAATGCCTTTTACCCCGCTAGATAGTAGCCTTACTTCCCCTTAAGTTTCATGAAATACCAGCCTTTGGCGATGGCATCATTTACGGGTCAGCGCCATGAGACAGATGGATAAACTGCACTTTTTAGTAGGCTTTTTCCGGCTAAATTGGCTAGAATGAATTACCCTAGCTGCTAGTAGCAAGGTGCCTATTCAGTTAATTTATCTAGATGTTAGAAAATAGGATACCGAATCATTGATGAGGTTAACGGTCAAAATGGGTACCGAGCTAGTCAATAAAACAATACCTATTTTCTTGGTTCTCCAAATTGGAGAGTGCTGACCTCCTTTTCAAAATCTAACCTTTGCTTTGTTAAGTTTCAAACTATCCGTCAGTTAAATAGGAGATGCTTTGGTTGCTAAACCTCACACCAATGGAAAAATTCTCTTGGTTTGACCAAATCATCACTAGTTGACAATCAAGCATAATTCTATTCTGGCTGACGCTCTAATGTGACTTCCATCATACTGGTAAGGTAATGTCCTGCTAGAATGCTGCTGGACATATAGTATCGGTTGTCGGTTATTTGGTGCATGGTTTCAAAACCGCTGCGGCGTTGCCGATCGCCTAATACCCAGTATCGCTGGACGATCGATTCTGGGGCGATCCAACCTTCACCTTCGACGCGCCCTAATAAATTATGCTGCAACACGAATGTATACTGGCGTTCCCCTAAATCTAAACGTCCCCGGTACTGAAAGGTGATGTTTTCCCGATCGCTGTCAGGAAACATTAACTGTGTCACCATCGTGAACCAGTTTTCTCTCCACGCTACCAAGGTTTTCCCTTTAACAATAATAGGCATTCCATTACGTTCAAGCCAGTTTCCTTGTAACGTCCAACGCCCAGACTCTAACAAAAAGGTGTGAGCCACGCTTCTATCCCTTGCTACGATTGCTCACTGCGCGATTAGCAGGACTCTATGCTAACACGGAGTCCATTGGTAACAAGGTGAATATTCCCTAGTGTTACTTCTTTCTGGGCACCTGTTACCTGCGTAAGATTACCAGGTATGCCCTGGTTTCGCCAATAGGCTAACACAGCAAATGCGATCGCTTCTTTATAGTCTGCACTCATACCAACTTCATCTGTGGTGAGAACAGGGATTTTTATTCCTGAGTTTTGGTTTAAATTGGTTTCCAAGCGTTTTTTTAAGTAAAGATTCCGACTACCTCCACCACAAATTAACACTCTATCTGGCATTTTTGGCAAGAAATTGTTGTAACTTTGTACTATTGAGGCGACAGTAAGTTCGGTCAAGGTTGCCAGAAAATCACCCGAACTTAGTTCATATTCTTTAATATCTGCTAAACATTGCTGGAAGTAATCTACGCCAAATAATTCTCTACCTGTGGATTTGGGCGGTGGTTCTTGGAAAAATGGTTGTTTTAGCCATTTTTTGATTAAGGGAAGGCATGGTGTACCAGTAGCGGCCCATTCGCCCTTTTTGTCGTAGCTTTTGCTCCCATCTGTAAAGTACTGTACTGCTAAATCTAAAAGCGAGTTTCCCGGCCCTGTGTCCCAACCGCAGACTGATTGTAACCAATTTTCTTGGCTGCGAGGTGGTAAATAGGTTACATTTCCGATCCCTCCGATGTTCTGAATGCAGCGATGTTCTGTGGGATGGCTCAAAAGGAAGGCATCGATGCGAGATACTAAAGGCGCACCTTGTCCGCCACAGGCGATGTCTGCGACGCGAAAGTTACTTATGGTGTTAATTCCAGTTAATTGGGCGATTACTTCTCCCCGTCCTAGCTGTAGGCTGTAACCTAAAGAATTTTGTTGGGGTGGACGATGGTAAACTGTTTGTCCGTGTGAGCCTATTAGTTCGGCTTTTGGGTGGTTTGTTTGGACTCTTTGGGCGGCTTGGGCGAAGACTTGGGCGATCGTATCATCTAATTCTCCTAATTCTGCCATAGAAATCGCTGAGTTAGCACAAACTGCTAAAATTTTTTCTCTTAATGCGGGTGGATAGGGGTATGTTTCCCCAGCCAATAGTTCGATTTTCAGGTCAAGTTCTGTCCCGGAAATTTCTACTAATGCTGCATCGATTCCATCTACTGATGTACCACTTATTAAACCTATTACTCTAGTCATTTGGTAATGAGTAAGTTAACCAATTAATTATTATCCATGATTAATTACCGATTTTTATAGCCGAAGGCGTAACCAAAAATGAACACCTCTTACTGTAGAGACGTTTCATGAAACGTCTCTACATTAGACTGTTGCCAAAATAGACAATCTCTGTATTCATCTGTGTTTATCTGTGTTTATCTGTGGATATCTGTGGTTAAACAATCAAGATTTCTGACTTTTACAAGAAGTCTATTTTGTATTACTTAGATTTGGCTTCTTGGGTAGCGATGACGTGCAAATCTACTTCTTTGAGATATCTAACTAGTTTTTGCACTAGGGAACCGCGCCAAAATAGTTCCCAACGAGATTTTTGTGATTGTCCTAAGACGACTTGGGTAATCAGGTATTTGTGGGCTGTGTCTGCGATCGCTTGAGCAACATCTGTACTAGTTACTCTTAAAAATATACCATTAAATTGACGACAAATTTTTTCACAAGTTTCTATATGTATACTTTCTTCTTTAGTTAAAAAACGGTCTGGTGGAGTTACAAACAACGCATAAAGACGGGCGTGTAATTGAGTGGCGATTCTTGCGCCTCTTCGTAATAATTGAATTGAGTTGGGATAGGTGGAAATGCAAACTAAAACTCGGTCATGAACGCTGCAATATCTATCAGTTGGGCTGGAGGTAACGGCATCTTGTTCGATGTTATCAGCGACTTCTCTTAAAGCTAATTCTCGCAAGGCGACTAAGTGACGACGTTTAAAGAAATTATGTAAAGCTTGTTCAATTTTATCGGAGGCGTAAATCTTGCCTTCTTTTAATCTTTCTTGTAAGGTTTCTGGGGTGACATCGATAACTACTACTTCGTCTGCTTCGTCTAAAATGCGATCGGGAATTCGCTCCCTAACCACTATACCAGTAATTTTAGCAACTAAGTCATTCAGGCTTTCTAAATGTTGAATATTAAGCGTAGAATTAACATTAATTCCGGCTGCTAAAATTATCTCTACATCTTGATATCTTTTTTCTCTTAACGAACCTGGTACATTGGTATGAGCTAATTCATCTACTAAAACTAATTGTGGTTGACGGGCGATAATGGCATCTGTATCCATTTCTTTTAAAGTAACGCCATTGTGGTTAATTTGGTTGGGTATAACTACTTCTAAACCGATCGCTTTTTCGGCTGTTTCTTCTCGTCCATGAGTTTCTAATAATCCAATTACAACGTCAATTCCTTCTGCTTTTAATTGATGAGCTTCTTCTAACATTCGGTAAGTTTTTCCAACGCCGGGAGCCATACCAATATATATTTTATGTTTGCCCCGACGCTGGGAATTAGATTGATAGAAAATCTCACTTGAATGAATCATAAACTATCCAATGCCAGATTTAATTTTAATACATTGACTCCGGGTTCTCCAAAAATTCCTAAAAATCTGCCATCAGTATTTTTAGTAACTAGAATTTCTAGTTGATTGGGATTTAGCGATCGCACTTTTGCCACTCTAGCAATCTGGGCTTTAGCTGATTCTACACTAATATGAGGATCTAAACTAGAGCCAGAAGTATAAACTAAATCTGCTGTTGGTGAAATTTCAGCTTGTTTCAAACGATTGATTTCTGGTTCAATTCTTTTAATTAAATCGGGATTACTAGGAGCCAAATTACTAGCACCAGAAGTACCAGTTCTTTGGGTGAGATTTTCTGGCTTTGTTGGATTAAATTCTTGTTTGGTAAAACTACTGTAATTTGTAGTACTAGGGCGACTCCAAAAGTATTTTTCCGCACTAAAAGGTTGACCAATTAAAGCTGAACCAATCACCTGTCCTTGGGCATTACTAATCATGCTACCATTGGCTTGATATTGCAGAGGTGGTAATAAACCTACTATTAAAATAACTGCTGGATAAAGGATAGCTGTTAATATCCACAACACCAAACTAACACGAATTGCCCGCGAAATTTCTCTAATCATTTTAAAAACGCTCCGGTTGAAAAATGACAACAAATAGATAAATAGAAAGACCTAAAGTTAATAAACCTAATAGACCGATCGCCCAAGCCGAACTGCGCTCAATTTCCCCGCCAGCCGCCGCATAAACCGCAGGAGCAATTATTAGGTTCAAGCACATTCCTAAAAAGATTAAACTTGACCAAGGTCTTCTACGTAACTGAATTTGTGCTAACTCGATCAATGCTGGTAATCTCATTATTTTTACCTCTATTTTTTTTAAGCTAAACCTACAGCAGAAATCAAAAAATCAATAACTTTAATTGCGATAAAAGGTGCAATTACTCCACCCAAACCATAAAGCAAGATATTACGTTGTAAAAGTTGATTAGCAGTCAAAGGTCTAAACTTTACTCCCCTCAATGCTAAAGGAATTAAAATTGGAATAATTAAAGCGTTATAAATTAACGCCGATAATACCGCAGATTGAGTACTTGCTAACCCCATAATATTCAGACTTTGTAAACCAGCAGCCGTAAAAATTACTGGTAAAATAGCGAAATATTTAGCGATATCATTAGCAACTGAAAAAGTAGTTAAAGCACCGCGAGTAATTAATAATTGTTTGCCAATTGTCACCAAATCAATTAACTTTGTAGGGTCAGAATCTAAATCTACCATATTCGCCGCTTCTTTAGCAGCTTGAGTTCCAGAATTCATTGCTAAACCGACATTTGCTTGGGCTAAAGCTGGCGCATCATTAGTACCATCTCCCGTCATGGCTACTAATTTTCCCTCAGCTTGTTCTCTTTGAATTACAGCAATTTTGTCTTCAGGAGTTGCTTCGGCAATAAAGTCATCGACTCCCGCTTCTTGGGCAATTACGGAAGCAGTAATTCGGTTATCTCCGGTTAACATAACTGTACGAACACCCATGCGTCGTAGTTGTTCAAATCTTTCTCGAATTCCAGGTTTAATGATATCTTTGAGATAAATGATTCCGTAAATATCGCCATTTTGACAAACAGCTAAAGGCGTACCACCGAGGCGAGAAACTCTTTCATAAGCTTGGTCTAAATCTGCTGCTAATTTGCCTTTGCGAGAACGCACAAATCCTTTAATTGCATCTACCGCACCCTTTCTAATTTCTCTACCATTTGGTAAATTTGTGCCACTCATCCGAGTTTTGGCGGAGAATTCTATTCCTTCTGCTTGAGTGCGATCGAAATCTATTTTACTACCCAATTTTTCTGCTAATCTTACAATTGATTTCCCTTCCGGTGTTTCATCAAAAACACTAGCAGCTAAGGCGACACTGGCAATATCTTCTATGGAATGACCATTAACCGGAATAAACTCTTCTGCAAGACGATTTCCTAAAGTGATTGTCCCGGTTTTATCTAACACTAAAGTATTAACATCGCCGCAAGCTTCTACCGCCCTTCCCGAAGTAGCAACTACATTAAATTGGGCAACTCTATCCATTCCGGCAATCCCAATGGCGCTTAATAACCCACCAATTGTAGTCGGAATTAAAGCTACTAAAAGAGCAATTAAAATTGCCACGCTGATCGGATTTTTTACATAATTAGCAACCGGAGGAAGGGTTGCTACGACGATGAGAAATACTTGAGTTAAAACTGCTAATAAAACAGTTAAAGCAATTTCGTTTGGTGTTTTGCTACGTTCTGCACCTTCTACTAAGGCAATCATTCTATCAATAAAACCTTTTCCAGGGTCAGCTGTTACCCTAATTGTTAGTTCATCAGAAATAATTTTTGTACCGCCTGTAACGGAACTAGCAATATCAGAACCCGGTTCTTTTAAAACTGGTGCAGATTCTCCGGTAATTGCTGATTCATCTACAGAAGCAACACCAGAAATTACTTCTCCATCAGCGGGAATAATATCACCAGCAATTACTTTAACGATATCGCCTCGACGCAAAGTTGTAGAACTTACTTCTTGAACTTTGCCATCAGGAGAAAGTTTTCTCGCAATGGTGTCTGATTTGGTAGAACGTAGGGCATCTGCTTGGGCTTTTCCTCTGCCTTCGGCAACTGCTTCAGCGAAGTTGGCAAAGACTAATGTAAAAAACAAAATTACCGTAATTAAGCCATTGAAAAGCCGTAAATTTTCCCCTGTTACCTTGCCAAATAAATCTGGATTGATGGTTAACAATGCGGTGATAATTGTTCCAATCCAAACTACAAACATCACCGGATTTCTTACTTGTACGCGAGGGTCAAGTTTGACGAAAGAATTACGAATTGCCCTTTGATAAATCCCTTTCGTGTTAACTTTTGGTGTGTGGCGGCGCGAGTCTCTTCTGCCTTGGGGTGTACGTCTGGGTTTAGAAGTAGAATTGCTCATTTTTGTGATTACTTATTGTTAGTTATATAGGGTTGGAGATCCCCGACTTCTTGAAGAAGTCGGGGATCTAGAGGAGGGTTGGAGATCCCCGACTTCTTGAAGAAGTCGGGGATCTAGAGGATCTAGATTCCTTTAGCTAGTTGGAAACCTTCTGCGATCGGACCAAGTGCTAAAATCGGGAAAAATGTTAAAGCACCTAAAATCAAAATTACCCCAGCTGTCACACTAGTAAATAAAACTGTGTCAGTTCTTAAAGTACCCGTAGTTTCTGGTACTGGTTGTTTGTTTTTCATGTTATCTGCTAATAACAAAAGCGCAATAATTGGAATGTAACGTCCTCCCAAAAGACTGACACTAGCACTTAAATTCCACCACAAAGTATTGTCTCCTAAACCTTCAAAACCAGAACCATTATTAGCTGTAGCTGAAGCATATTCGTAAACTACTTGAGAAATTCCGTGAAAACCAGGGTTACTAATTCCAGCTAAAGCAGTGGGGAAAGCTAAAGTAATTGCACTGGGAATTAACACCAAAATTGGGTGAATTAGGAGAATAACACTAGCTAAAACAATTTCCCTTTTTTCAATCTTTCTCCCTAAAAATTCCGGTGTGCGTCCGACCATTAACCCGGTCACGAATACAGATAAAATCAGGAAAACAAAAAGGTAAGCTGTACCCGTTCCTTGACCTCCCCAAATGATTTGTAAAAACAAATTGAACAGAGTGGAAAATCCACCAGGAGGCATTAAAGAATCGTGCATTCCATTGACTGCGCCACACATTGTTCCTGTAGTTACTATTGCCCAAAGTGCAGTTTCAACCCAACCAAATCTCACTTCTTTTCCTTCTAAATTCGGTTGTTGTCCGCCTAAAAGTTTATTAACTAAAGGATTGCCTTGATATTCACCAATGGCACTAATTCCAACTAGGAAAATAAAGATTGCAAACACCATCCAAAACAGTAACCAAGCTTGTTTTGTATTATTAGTAAATATTCCGTAAGTGTAAATTAACGCAGTGGGAATACTAATCATGGCGATCGTTTCTATTAAGTTGGTTAAAGTATTAGGATTTTCAAAGGGATGGGCAGAGTTAATACCGAAAAATCCACCGCCATTTTCTCCTAATTGTTTAATAATTTCAAAATGGGCTACTGGCCCTCTGGCTATTACTTGAATGTTACCTTCTAAAGTGGTAGCTGTAGCTGGCATTGCTAAGGTTTCTGGTACACCAAGAATTAGTAATAACAATGCACCAACTAAAGAAATGGGTAGTAAAATTCGGGTAATAGATTTAATTAAATCTACGTAAAAATTGCCTAATGATCTACCTGTTAATCCCCGAATAAAGGCAATTCCTACTGCTAATCCTGTTGCCGCAGATGTAAACATTAAAAAGCCAATACATACTGTTTGACTCAGATAACTTAAGGTTGTTTCTCCTGAATAATGTTGTTGGTCTGTGTTAGTTAAAAATGAGATTGTTGTGTGCCATGCTAAATCCCAACTAGGTGCATTTAAGTTTGTAGAATTCAGGGGTAGCAATCTTTGTAACATGAGGATTAAATAAACAAAAATCCCCATGAATAGGTTGCTGTAAAGTATTGCTCTGATATATTGCCAACCTGTCATTTCCTCTTTATGACGGATGCCACTTAGGTTATAAATGAGTTGTTCTATTGGGGAAATTATGGAATCTAAAAAGGTTTTTTTACTTAAATAGACTTGCGCCATGTAGCTTCCCAAAAATGGGGTGATGATTATTAGAATGACGAGAGTTAGCGCAATCTGTAGAAAGCCTTGCCACATAGATATTTACCAATTATGATGCTCAATATTTGTGTTAATCATTTGGGTAAATGATATAACTCATGTCGATCGCACTGATGTTTAGTTTTTGTATCTCAAATCACTACAATCATTGTTGATGATTTAGGGATTGTTTACATCAGATCAATGATAGAAATCTGTTTAAGCTTAGTTATTAATGTAAATATATATTTCATCTATATTTACAGTTATAAGTGGCTCTATATCTGGAAGTATAGTTTTAATTTTAATGAGTGCGCTAGAATTAATGTTTCTTAAGTAAATTTAGTGGCAAATTAAAAGAGTAGATAAAATTAAGTCAATAAAATTTATAATGAACAATGAAAGCAACTATTTTTACAAACTATGACCGCAGAAATACTTGGGTGATGATTGCGATCGCATTTGCGATCGTCATCGCTTTAGAATATGCTACACCCTCGGAATATGTGTTTGGCTACCTTTATACAGGGCCAATTTTATTGACTAATTACCGTTTAGGTAGAAAAGCCAATTTGCAAGTAACATTAGCAGCTTCGGCGTTAACACTGCTAAATTTACTCATACCCCGCGAACATTTTTCTTTATCAACTTTGGCAAATCGATTAATTGCAGTATTGGCACTTTTGGTGACTGGGTGGTTAAGCGATCGCATTCGTCATTATGAAGAAGCAATCGCTAATCAACAAACTCAATTACTTTACCAAAAACGACTAGCCAGTATGCGAGAAGATTTTGTTTCCACACTGACTCACGATTTAAAAACTCCCCTTTTAGGGGCAATTGAAACAATTAAATCTTTTCAAAGAGGGCAATTTGGCGAATGTAGTTTTGCTCAACGTAAAGTCTTAGAAATGATGATTCGTTCTCATCAATCAACGCTACAATTAGTTCAAACTCTCTTAGATATTTATCATTACGATTCTGAAGGATTAAAACTGCAACTAGCAGCAGTCAATTTAGGATCGTTAGTCGAAGAAGTAATTGCTACTTTGACAGAATTAGCGGCGGCTCGTCGAGTTCATATTACACTTAATTATGGAGAATCTAATTTTCGGCAAAACTTGTGGGTAAATGGCGATGCTTTACAATTACAGCGAGTATTTACCAATCTCCTAATTAATGCGATTAATCATTCTCCTCGTGGTGGGAAAATAAACGTGATTTTAGAAAATGATTCCCATCAACAAGTAGTAAAAATTTTAGATAGTGGACAAGGAATACCCATAGATGAACTAGCTCACTTATTTGAGCGATTTTACCAAGGAAATAGCGATCGCCAAAGTCAAGGTTCTGGGTTAGGCTTATATCTAAGTCGGCAAATTATTGCCGCACATGGCGGTACAATTTGGGCAGAAAACCTTTCTCCTTCCGGTGCTTTGTTTGGTTTTCGACTTCCAACTTCCCCAGCAATTTCTGAGAATTCCTAATGAAACCTGCACCTTTGCGGATACTTTTAGTCGAAGATGATGAACTATTTCGCCTGGGTTTATTTATGCGCTTACAACAAGAACCTGGAATAGAAATAGTAGCACAAGCCACCGATGGCGAAACGGCTGTAGAATTAGCAAATCAATATCCTTTAGATGTCGTATTACTCGATGTGGGATTACCGGGAATTGGTGGTGTGGAAGCTTGTCGCCGCATCAAAGAACAACACTCACAATTGCCTGTTTTAGTTTTAACTTCCCATTCCCAAAAACCTTTGATCGAACGCTTAATTGCCGCAGGTGCCCAAGGATATTGTCTCAAAGGAATTGAAGCAGAAGTTTTAATTTTGGCATTGCGTTCAGTCGCCGCTGGTGCATCTTGGTGGGATCAAACTGTTACTGCTGAAATTCGCGCCGCTTTTGCTGCAAATCCGCCTTCTGACGCTAAATCATCAGAAGCGTTAATTAATCCCCTGACTCGTCGGGAACAGGAAATTTTGGCGCTGATCGCTGCGGGAAAAAGTAACCAGGAAATTGCTGAACTCCTTTACATTACAATTGGCACAGTCAGAGTCCATGTTCATGCAATTTTACAAAAATTAGAAGTCCGCGATCGCACTCAAGCCGCAGTTTTAGCCATTCAGAAAGATTTAGTCGCCGCAGAACTTTTGCCAAATCACTAGCTTTTCTTTTCGATGACGATATCATAGGTCTTAATCTGCGAAAAGCAGCTAACGCTCCTAATACACACTTTTCGGTTCATGTCAATGATTAAACACACTTATTTTGTGATCAACCTGCTCACTGTAGCTGTTACTGGCATCACTTTGAGTAATCCTGCACCAGCGTTATCCGAGTCAAGTGGGCCCAAACAGGGAACAAATGGGTCAACAATTGAGAGTGTAGTTGCTGAAGTTTCACAAAATAAAGAACAAGCTCAAGATTACTACGAACAGGGGATTTCTTTGCAACAGCAAGGGAAATTGTCAGAAGCGATCGCTCAATACCAAAAAGCCCTAAATTTGAATCCCCAGTTAGCAGCGGCGCATTTGAATATGGGAGTAGCGTTAGCAACTCAAGGTAAAGATTCTGAAGCGATCGCAGCTTATCGAAAAGCCCTAAGTATTCAACCAAAGATGGCAGAAGCTCATTATAACCTGGGCAATATGCTAGTACAACAAGAAGATTATATCGGTGCCGAAAAAGAGTATAAAGCAGCAATTAAAATTAATCCCAACTACGCCAAAGCCCATTACAATTTAGGCAACGTCCTCGCCCAACAAGGAAAAGTAGAAGCAGCTATTAAACAGTGGGAAGAAACGATTCGCATTCAGCCAGACTTTGCTGAAGCTTACGCTAACTTAGGTTTAATTATGAATCGTTCGGGTCAAAAAGAAGGAGCGATCGAAGCCTTTAAAAAAGCCAGAGATTTGTTTAAGTCCCAAGGAAGAGAAGAACAAGCCGAAGAGATCGATCGAATGATCCAACGTTTGTGGAGTAGTCCCACAGGTATTGCTTAAAAAATTGATAAGTTGACTCTAAGAAACTGACCGGGAAAATTAAGAGGTGGCAGAAAAGTTGCAAAAAAGTTACCTTGGCAAATTGAGTGTATATCTGGGTTGTTGCCTTTTGGGTTTTTGTTTAACAATCTTGAGTAATCCGCTTTTCTTTCCTGATGGTTTTGCTCAAGCCTTAATTCTGAAACAAACTAATAACACTCAAACAACCTAAACAGGAAAATGCGATCGATGCAGTCATCACGACAAAATTACCGACAACTGGCACTTATAACTTACTAGTAACTAGTGCAACTCCGGGTAAAGTTGGACGATTTAGCCTAACTTATCAACAAGTAAAACCAAACGGCACAAATACTTCTGTTTGTCCCGCTTAATTAAGTCGATTAATCACTTGTAAAAAACCTGGTTTGTTGTGATGACTTTAGTCATTTTATTTAGAAATAATACGACTCAGATCTTGCACTCAGCTAGGCAGAGCCTGGGTTTTTCGTTCCATTTGTTGAACCAGGGAACGAGATCGCAGGAGGTTCTACCTCCCCTGTTGCAAGATCTCAGACGACTTTAGTCGTTACTACAAACCTAATTACTAAACTAAAAATCTCCGAAACTAGATTAAGCCGGAGATGGGTGAAAATTATGCTGAAAATTTGGGAAATCATCGATCGGACAACATTTATTGTAGAGTTTATGAACCGATCGCACGCCGTTTACCCAACTTGCTAGCAAAAACAGATGCGCCAATAGCTGCTAAACCTAAAACTGCTGAAGGTTCTGGTATAGATGCGCCCGGAAGACTAGATTTATCGATGGAGAACGCTATTGTTTCACTACCAGCAAACTTACTTAAATTAAAGCCAGCCGCAGTTAATTGAGTGTTATTAAGAAAGTTAATTCCGCTTAAGAAAGTTCCCGAAGCGATCTCGTTCAAACTTCTAGTTCTGTCAAAATAATTAGTATCACGAGCTAAATCACCCAGACTGGCATTGGAACCCATGCTGCTGTTATAAGCGTTGATGCTAGCGTAGCCTGAATTTTCTGCTGTAACGCTTTTGGCAGTAACACCACTGTATAACCCAACTTGGGAAACTCCAGAATCATTAGTACCAGCAAAACGAACCCCAAACAGCTGACCCTGATTCATCGCATCCATAAAGTTTAGCCCGGAAAAATTGAAGAACATATCGCCCCATCCAATATTTCGGTCAGCAGCGCCGCTGTAGGCAGTTCCAACTAATGGCATATTGGCTCTTAGTGCCACCATAATGCTAGACTCAGTTTCCTTAATCCCCATACCATAGATTTCGTATGCCGAGCCACCAGAACCATCATTACTTGAATCGGTAGCATAATACCAACCATTCTGGGCTGGACTGCTGCCAACCACAAGACCAATACCATCATTGATACATTCCATAAATGTATTAATTGTGGTTCCGTTCCTTAAAACTCCGGCGTTTGCTGCTTGTCCGGTAACAGAAATAATACCAACAGTGGCAACGAGGGTTTTAACTAAGGTTGAGGCAACGCGAGTGTTCATTTGTTTATCCTGCTTTTATTTCTTTAACTTATGTCTATAAATATAGTTTGCCCATTGTGAAGTTACAAAGATACAAAAACAGTTTTTTTAGCAAAGATATAACAAACTTTTTCAGCCACAATAGGAACTTATTTGAGTGTATACTACTAGGAAAAAATTGGAGCTTTAGCAGAATTTTGACTATTTAGTAAAAATTAAAAACTAAACTTCAGTGTATTTTCTGAAATTATGTTATCCGTCGCCTTTGGATTCTATTTGAGTATTATCCAGACAAACTCTTACAACGGCTTGAGTTTCAGAAGAATGAAAAGTTAGGGAAAACAGAAAATAAAAGAGAGCGATCCTCAGTATAATTACCATGTGAATTTTACTGGTGAGGGGAGCAGGGGAAATGGGGGGATGGGGGGATGGGGAGATGAGGAATGGGGAAGTTTAACTCAAAACTCTGTGTTGGCGGGTTTAGTAAACAACCTTTGTCACACACAGACAATCTCTGGGCAAAACCCGCCCCTACAAACTCAAAACTCAAAACTCTCCCCACCTCCCCACCTCCTCACTCCCGCACCTCTTCCCAGTCCTCTATTACCAATCACATCATATTTATGGGGTCAACATCGATCGTCAAACTAACTGATTTTGGGCATAACTCGCGCAAGTCGTTAAAATTAGGCAAATCTACAATTCTATTTGCTGGTAATTTCAGGAGAATTTGCCAATAAAATCGATTAGCTATTCGCATAATACTAGCGGGTGCAGGCCCCAAAATTTCATAGCTATTATTATTTCCTGGGGGACGCAACCAACCTGCTAACATTTGGGCTGCTTCTTGAACTTCTACGGAATTCATACTGTTTAATTGAATGAGAATTAACCGCCCATAAGGAGGGTAATTTAATTCTGCTCTTTGGGGTAATTCTGTTTGGATAAAGGACTGAAAATTATGGGTTTTAACTGCTTGAATTACCGAATGTTCGGGGTTGTAAGTTTGCAGAATTACTTGACCGGGATCGTCGCCTCTTCCGGCGCGACCTGCTACTTGGGTTAAGGTTTGAAATGTTCTTTCTGTAGCTCGATAATCGGATAAATGCAATAAACCATCAGCGGCGACTATTCCCACTAAAGTAACTTGGGAAATATCTAAACCTTTGGTGAGCATTTGAGTTCCCACTAATAAGTCAGCTTCGCCATTGGCAAATTGTGTTAATAAAGTTCGATGCGATCCCTTAGTGCGAGTGGTGTCACTGTCAAAACGAATAATTCGCAATTCAGGATATAACTTTCTTAATTCTTCTGCTACTTTTTGTGTTCCGCTACCAAAGAATTTTAAATAGGGAGAACTGCATTCTGGGCAATTTTCGGGATGAGAACGGATGAAATTGCAGTAATGACAGCGGAGAATTTCTGGGGCTCTTTCTTCTATGTGATGATAGGACAAAGACACATCGCAATTAGGACATTCAATGACATATCCACAACTGCGACAAGAGACAAAGGTGCTGTGTCCTCGACGATGAATGAATAAGATTCCCTGTTTACGTTGCTCTTGTAATTGTTCTAAAGCTTCTTGGAGCGATCGACTAAAAATAGACTTATTCCCCTGGCGCAACTCTTGACGCATATCCACAACTTCCACAGGTGGTAAGGGTCGAGATTGGATGCGTTCGGAAAGGGAAAGGTAGTATTTGGGGGACTGGGGTAGGGGCGATTCATGAATCGCCCCTACGACTGGGGACTGGGAAGAAGTGGGGGGGTAGGGGTTAGGGGTTAGGGAAAAACTCCCCTGCCCCTGTGCCCCTGTGCCTCTGTGCCCTTCTGCTGCTCTGACTTCAATCCAAGTTTCCAACGAGGGAGTTGCGGAACCTAAGATTATGGGACAGTTGATTAGTTCTGCACGCCATAAGGCGACGTTGCGGGCGTGATAGGTGGGTGTTCTGGAGGTTTGTTTGAAGCTGCTGTCGTGTTCTTCGTCGAGGACGATTAAACTCAGTTTGGGTAGGGGGGCGAAGACTGCGGAACGAGTACCGATGACTACTTGAGGTTCGCCTGCTAACATTTGTCGCCAGGTGTCGTAACGTTCGCCTTCGGAAAGGGCGCTGTGATAAACGCAGACTTTGCTTCCGAAACGGGCGCGAAATCGATCGGTTAGTTGTGGGGTTAATCCGATTTCTGGAACTAAAACTAAGGCGGATTTTCCTTGTTCTAAAATTGGGGCGATCGCTTGCAAGTATACCTCTGTTTTCCCGGAACCTGTCACGCCATGTAATAAGACTTGGGCGAATCCTTGTAAGTTGTTAATTGTCTCTAAAGCTGTTGCTTGTTCAACGGTTAAAACTTTTGCTCTGTCGGGTGCTTGTTCTGGTTCAGAGAGCGATCGCAAAATTTCCCGATTCTGAATTGTAATATAGCCCTTTTGTTCCAATGCTTTCAGGGTTGTGGCGCTGGCTTTAGAAAGCTGCAATAATTCATTGAGCCACAATTCTCCACCCTGACGCTGCAATATGCTCAATATTTCTACTTGACGGGGTGTGAGATCGATTTGGTCAATCTCTGCTATTAGGGTAACAGCTTGTTTTTGTTTTGGTTGGGCGTGTCTGGGTGTTTCTAAATAGCTTTCTACCCAACCTCGTTTGAGTAATTCTCGCAGTCCTTGTTTTCCGCCTCTGACTTTGGACTGAAGATACTGCCAAGTATAATCTCCGGTTTTGGCATTTTGCAATAGCTCGAGAATTTGTCGCGCCGATAAGTTGAGGAAGCTTGTCGCGCCTGGGGGAATAGCTTCGGGTTTCAGGCGGATGCGTCTTTGCGATCGCGTCAGCAATCCCGGTGGTAGGGCTGTCCGCACTACTTGCATTAAAGGTGTGTAATAATACGTAGATACCTTTTTCAGTAATTCCCAGTAGTTAGTCGGAAAAAACCCGGAGGTTACGACTTCCTCAACATCCCGTATTTTCTCGATTGCTATATTGGCTGGTGGGTGTTCGAGTAACCGAATGGCGATCGCTCCCAAAACCTGCGCCCCGAATGGCACGCTCAAAATATCCCCAGGTTTTACTTCTAAATCTCCCGGCAACCTGTAAGTGTACAACTTTTGATTTTGTGACTCTTCCTGCGTTGCTGGAGAATCTACCAATACCTCTACCCATCTATTTCTCGGCATGGTAGTTTCATAAGTTGCTTTTGGCTCGGCTAATGTCGGGGAAAACTGCCAACGGGAACTAGACATACTGTGAAACACCGAATACTTGGTTTGGGGGGGCGATCGATACTTATCCAGTTTATTCTACCGAGCTAAGGGCTGATTTTAATGGCTAAAAACCACGACTTACACAGCAAGAGTTAAAACTCAGATCTTGCACTTTGAGGCAGAGCCTCTGTTTTTCGTTACCAGGTTCAACCTGGTAACGAGTATCTGGGAGGTTCCACCTCCTTTGAGTGCAAAATTTGCGGAAAAATCCGGTTGGGAGCGTTAATCTAGCTCATCTAAACCTACGATTTCGCACATAAACCGGGTTTTTTGCCTAAGTCCTAAAAATTTATTTTCAGCCCGAATAAACGGCAATTTCACCATCAATTTAGCTCATCCATATAATTTACTGATTTTGGCTTTTTGTCTAACTTATCTACCTTGTGACAGTTTTTTTCAATAGAGAACAAACTCTCTCTACAATTTCTTAACCATAGTAAATCCAAGAAGAGAAAATACTTTCTTACTTTGGCAAGACCGGAATTTTACACCCATTGATAGAGAGCAAAGCTCCATGTTACATGAGATGCTGTAATCGAAATCGAAAACTTTTACAAAGTTTTGTTGAGCAGTTCAGCAATATGGTTACAGAGAAACAATTGTCACAAGCGTAACAAAGGTTTACCTCCATCAAAGGGTTTTACGTTGTTATTTTGTAGCTGGGAAAACAATGAAAAAAAACACTTGCGGTAGTCTAATAAAGTGTTCCTCAATTTGCACCATGTTTCCCAAGCTAAAAGTACAAAACCGGGCAAGATTGAGTTGACCGGACTAGAATGGTCGAAAAGACAAAATCTTAAATTTTTCTAAAGAAATCCAAGCAGTTTCGTTCATCATCAGGGGGCAATTTGTGTAGATATATGAGTGGAATGTATTAAAGGAAACGCTGGTTCTAAGACTGTGAGTTTAACATAATTACAAAAAGAGCTTGCTTATGAATATCACCCAGTTAGATTTGTCGGAAACCCAACCATTAACAGTCAGTAGTAATGTGGATATTGATGTAGAAACTGATATCAATATCGAACCTTCAGATGTTGATTTGGTTAATAGTGAAGTTGAACTTTCTACCGGAGAGGGAACAAGTGAAGTTGAGGAAATAGAATCTTATCCGACATCGGGTTATCATAAGATGAACTCGGATGACTCGGTAGGGGCTTTCTTTAAGGAAATGGCGCGGTATCCTCTACTGAAACCAAAAGAGGAAGTGGATTTAGCAAAGCGGGTGCAATTCTTAGTAACAGTAGAAGAAACACAAAGAAGTTTACATCAAGAATTAGGTAAGCATCCAACGGTATCAGAGATTGCAGGGAAACTGGGATTAACAGAACGTCAGTTAGAGCAGCGTTTGTATCAGGGAAAAGTGGCGAAACGGAAAATGATTCGCTCGAATCTGCGATTAGTAGTGTCGATCGCCAAACGCTATTTAAATCGAGGAGTGCAATTCTTAGATTTAATCCAAGAAGGTGCTATGGGGTTAAACAGAGCTACAGAAAAGTTCGATCCCGATAAAGGTTATAAGTTTTCTACGTATGCTTACTGGTGGATTCGCCAAGCGATTACCAGAGCGATCGCCAATGATGCAAGAACTGTTCGTCTACCAATTCATATTGTCGAAAAACTCAATAAACTGAAAAAAATCCAACGGGAACTTAAGCAACAATTGCGAAGAAATCCCACAGAAGCAGAAGTAGCTAAAGCTTTAGAAATTTCCCTGGAACATCTGCATCAGTTACAACAGTTGCGGAGGCGATCGCTTTCTTTAAACCACAGAGTTGGGAGAGAAGAAGATACAGAATTAGTGGATTTGTTAGAAGATAGCGATACCCAATCTCCTGAAGAACAAATGAATGATACTATGTTACGTCAGGAAATTTGGTCAGTGTTGGGTGATGTCCTCACTCCAAGAGAAAAAGATGTCATTTCCCTGCGTTATGGTTTAACAACCAGCGAACCTTGCACTTTAGAAGAAGTGGGTAACTTATACAATTTATCCCGCGAAAGAGTGCGCCAAATTCAAAGTAAAGCGATGCGAAAATTACGCCGTCCTCAAATCGCTCAACGTCTGAAAAGTTGGTTGAAATAATATCCAGATCCCCGACTTCTTGAAGAAGTCGGGGATCTTCTAGATTCAGCTGACTATTCTCTGCTAAAATATTTGGTGCTTGGTAATAGTTTTGGTTAACCAATGACTATTCACATAAGACTAATGATATAAAACCAACCACCAATGACAAATTTGATTTTGCGATCGACAACTCCCGAAGATGTACCAACTTTATTTCAATTAATTAAAGGTTTGGCGGAATACGAAAAGTTATCTCATGCAGTGACGGGGAATATTGCTTCTTTGGAATCTCACTTGTTTGGCGAGCGCATTTACGCCGAAGCAATATTAGCTGAACTAGATGGCAAAGCAGTAGGATTTGCTTTATTTTTTCCTAACTATTCTACCTTTTTGACTAAACCCGGAATATATTTAGAAGATATATTTGTGTTACCAGAATACCGTCACCAAGGTATTGGCAAAGCATTACTAATTTATGTAGCTAAATTAGCAGTAGAACGGGATTGCGGTCGCTTAGAATGGAGCGTATTAGATTGGAATGAACCTGCGATCGGCTTTTATCAACGTATGGGTGCAGATGTGTTACCAGACTGGCGAATTTGTCGCGTCACAGGTGAGAATCTTTCTAAATTAGCAGCTACCTAGATCCCCCCTAACCCCCCTTAATAAGGGGGGAACAAGACTGGATTTTAAGTCCCCCTTAACAAGGGGGGAACAAGACTGGGTTTTAAGTCCCCCTGATTAAGGGGGGAACAAGACTGGGTTTTAAGTCCCCCTTAATCAGGGGGATAATGGGGGATCTCCGATTTGTTGCATTCTTTTTTCTATTTGATATAATAAATTCAGTCTCAGAGTTTTTACTTAAGTAAATGTAAAAATTCCGGATCGGAAGTAGAAACTTTGGTAGTAAAGATCAACTACTTGATTGAGGAAGCCAAAGCAGCTTCTAATTTAGTCATGAAATTCAAGCATCTCTCCGTTTTGATATTTTTCTTAGCTGCGGGAACTGCATCATATTTCTATATTTCCTTTTTAAACACTCAAAAACGAGTAGAAAAATTGCTGGAAACTAGAGAATGTCCCGGATGTGACTTGAGAAATGCTAATTTACAGGGAGCCGACTTAAGCGGCGTAAACTTGGAAGGTGCTAACCTAGAAGGTGCTAACTTAGAAGGCGCAAAACTGGGAAATGCTAACTTAAAAAGAGCCAACTTCACCAAAGCTAATTTAGAACGTGCTGATTTAGGTTGTGTGGGGATTAGTTTAAGGTTAAGAGCTAACAATGATGGAGGTTCTTTAGGTTTTAAATTAGGAACTACGCCCACAAATGACGATCCGCGCAATGCTAATTTAGGCTTAAATGTTAAAGCAAGCGATCGCACAGCCGCCATCAGTTTAAACGTGCTGGGATGCGCTAATGTAGAAGGGGCTAACTTTCAAGAAGCGAAAATGCCTGATGGCAAACTTCACCCTTAAATCAAACAAAAAAATAGGTTCTTTCGTTAGAGGGTTGGGAAAAATAGAATTAAGAGATTTGATTAACTAAATAGTTAATTTATTGTTATGTTATCCAAAGCTAAGTTTCCCCTGCTGATTGTACTATTTTTGCTGTTTGTCCTGCTGGGCGATCGCATTCCCTTCCCACCCGTCAGCAATGCCAGCTTACAAACTCGAACCACAATCAACAACTTTATGCTGGGTTTGTTTCCCAAAAAACAACCAAGAAACCCTTACGAACGCACCGAAAAAGCCATTGAAAAACAGGAGCAAGGAGGACAGTGATTGGGGACTGGGGACTGGGGACTGGGAAAGTTTTGAGTTTTGAGTTTTGAGTTTTGAGTTAGGGAGAGTTGAAAGAGTTTTGAGTTTTGAGTTTTGAGTTAGGAAGAGTTGGGGAGTTTTAAGTTTTAAATTCTTCCCTGCTCCCTCTAGCGAACCTGCCCCTCTGCCCCTCTGCCCCTCTGCCCCTCTGCCCCCCTGCCCCTCTGCCCCCCTGCTCCCTCTAGCGAACCTGCTGGAAAATTAGTCCTTCTTCAGCCAGCTAAACATGGCGCGTAAGTCTTTGCCAACTTCCTCAATGTGGTGTTCAGCTTCCCGACGGCGCATAGCGGTAAAACCAGGTTTACCAGCTTGATTTTCCAACACAAATTCTCTAGCAAACTGTCCAGATTGAATTTCTTGGAGAATTTTCCGCATTTCGGCGCGAGTTTCGTCGGTGACGATGCGGGGACCACGAGTTAAGTCGCCATATTCAGCGGTGTTAGAAATGCTATCGCGCATTTTTGCTAAACCGCCTTCTACGATTAAGTCAACAATTAATTTGACTTCGTGCAAGCATTCAAAGTAAGCGAGTTCTGGTTGATATCCAGCAGCGACTAAGGTTTCAAAACCTGATTTAATTAAGGCACTCAAACCGCCACAGAGGACAACTTGTTCGCCAAATAAGTCGGTTTCGGTTTCTTCACGGAAGGTAGTTTCCAAAATTCCGGCGCGAGTACCACCGATGCCTTTAGCATAAGCCATTGCGCGATCGCGTGCCTGACCGCTAGCATTTTGATAAACTGCAAACAAACAAGGTACACCTTCTCCCTGTTCGTAAGTCCGTCTTACCAAATGTCCTGGGCCTTTAGGTGCTACCATCACCACATCTACATTCGCAGGTGGTACAACTTGAGCAAAGTGGATGTTGAAACCGTGAGCGAAAAACAGGACTTTTCCTTCTGTCAAATGTGGCTCAATTTCGTTTTTATAGACACTTTTTTGTACCTCATCTGGCAGTAGGATCATAATCCAGTCGGCTTTTTGAGCAGCTTCAGCTACGTCGTAAACTTCCAATCCCGCTTCTTTGGCTTTAGTTGCCGACTTGCTACCAGGATACAATCCCACAATTACGTTAACGCCACTATCCTTAAGATTTAAAGCGTGAGCGTGACCTTGAGAACCATAACCGATAATCGCTACCGTTTTATTTGCCAATAAATCTAAATTGGCATCAGAATCATAGTACATCCGAGCCATAAGGGTAACTCCTGATTTTAAACTGACTAATGATGTGCAAACTTTTTATCATACCATAGTCAAATCTTTGACACTCCCCAGCCCAAAGGCGTGGGGATTCTTGGGCTGAATCTTGCCTCCACTAGCAACGCTAATTTTGGTCTTACAGTTTCATGTCTAGTCCGACTACACTTTTTACAGCAAGCACTCTTATGGACTGCTCCCCAAGCGTGGATTCGGGTATGCCCTACCCTATTTGATTTCTTTTTCGTCCTTACCGTGTAGACTTAGTTTTGCACCATTGACGGCGAGGAATTTTGAGATCACGGAGTAGGACGTTTTACCTGTTTCCTCACGTTCTCACGGTTAGCAACCTGCCAATATTTTAATACAAAGCCGTGCTGGAAGTACGGGGTTTTAAACCCAAGTTTTCGATAAAACCGAGTTTGCCTTTACAGAAAAAGCTTTGATTAATTTAAGGATTGGGTAGTTACAGAACCAAGGTTAGCTTCAAGAAAGTTCAACATTAAATAAATTTGCTTACTTATGTTAAGGAAAGTTGGCTTTTTTAATTTCTGTTTAAGATTGAGCTTGGTTGTAATATTCACAACATATATTAGTGAAGGAAGTATGGTAATCTCGTTAGCGAGCGGGATACCATCACTACTTGTAAAATCTATGAAACTAGTAAACTTATAAGAATTTACCCAGCTATTTACAAATTAAAAATTCAAGGCTTGGGAAGTTTAAGTAAGAATAGTTTACCCTTAAATTGTTTAACGAGAAAACTACGATGAGTGTTCTGGAATTAACAAGTCATACTAACATCAAGAAACTATATGAATATGCCACTACGTATTTTACTGATTCAAAACTCGGTAGAGGATGCTACCTGGTTAGCAAATGAACTAAAACGTGGTGGTTACACGCTATTTTACCAAATTGTAGAAACACCTAAAGCCATGAACGCAGCTTTAGAAAAACCAGAGTGGGATATAGTAATTGCTGATTATTCGATACCCAAATTTAATGCGTTGGTTGTCTTGCAGCTAATTAAAATGAAAGGGTTAGATTTACCCGTTATTGTCTTGTTAAAAGAGCGCAATGAAGACATGATAGTAACTGTAATCAAAGCGGGGGCAAATGATTGTTTAATCGCAGATAATTTAGCAAGGTTAGTGCCGATCGTAACTCGTGAACTCCAAGCAAAAAATCGGAAATTACCTGCTAAAAATGGAAAACAAAACTTAGGAATTCATGGTTCAGAGATGACAGAATATAAAGAAGTCAGTTATGAACGCTTAGAACAGTTAGTTAAACAGCGCACGGAAGAATTAGAAAGAGCCAAGTTAGAAGCAGAAGCAGCTAATCGTGCTAAAAGTGAATTTTTGGCTAACATGAGTCATGAATTACGCACTCCATTAAACTCTATTTTGGGTTTATCCCAAATGCTCCAGCAAGAATTTTATGGAAAACTGAACCCCAAACAAAATGAGTATATGAACTGTATTTATACCAGTGGGGAACATTTACTTTCATTAATTAACGATATCCTCGACTTAGCTAAAATTGAAGCGGGTAAAGAAGAATTAATGCTCGAAAGTGTGGAAATTAGAGAATTATGCTATTACTGCTTATCTATTGTCCAAGAAAGAGCTAAAAGTCAAGGCTTGAGATTAAAAAGTGTAATCGATCCCCAAGTCAGTCATTTTATTGCCGATCAACGTCGCCTTTGCCAAATGTTACTAAATTTGCTTTCCAATGCGATCAAATTTACTCCAAAAGGACAAGTAACCTTAATCGTCAAAAAAGAACCAAAAGGAACTTCCTTTACAGTCGCTGACACAGGAATTGGCATTGCTTCCGAAGATATGTCGCAGCTGTTTCAACCTTTCTCTCAACTAGATAGTAAACTGAATCGTCAATATCAGGGAACTGGTTTAGGCTTGGTTTTAACTCGTCGTTTTGCTCAACTACATGGCGGAGATTTAACTGTAGAATCTCAGCTAGGAGTGGGGAGCAAATTTACTATTTATCTTCCAGATTTATGCTTAAGAAATTTCTCATATAATTCCTACCAATACCAAGAAAGAGAAGAAATTTCTGCTAATGACAAGGAACAAGTTTTAATGATAGAGGAAGAGCTACCGCAAAAGCGACCAATTTTACTGGTAGAAGATGAAGATAAAAGTGCGATTATTTTGCAGAATTACTTAAATGTTTTGAACTACCCAGTAGAGTATTTATCAAGCAGCGTCGGTTTTTTGGAGCAGGTGCGGCTCATTAAGCCGGGATTAATCATATTAGATGTTAATTTAGCGGATGAGCAGTCGGGTTTAGAGTTATTAAAAAGGCTGCGATCGCAAAAAGATTTAGCTGATATACCAGTAATAATGCTCACCTCAAAACCCGTAAAAGGTGAACGCGAATGTTGTTTAGGCGCTAAAGCCAATGAATACCTAATTAAACCCCTGGGAGTCGCTAAAATTGAATCGCTCCTCTCCCAATACTATAACCGTGTGGAATATTCATGGCTGTTATCTATTCCCCATCGCTAAAAGCAATATTTTTCTCCAATTAGGTTAAGTATCTCGGCGATATCCATCGGGAAAAATAGTAGTGCGATCGGACTTTGCCTTAGATAAATCTACCTTTTTGGCACGATAAAAATTAGTCCCAGTAAGTTGCGCTTCTTCTAATTTAGCTTCTTCTAAATTAGCGCCAGTTAAATCAGCATATCTTAAATCCGCACAACTGAGATCGGCATTATACAAATCTGCACCTTGTAAATTAGCACCTGACAAATCCGCACCTTGTAAATTAGCGTAACGTAAACTGGCTCTAGAAAGATTAGCATTCTGTAAATTAGCCGCAGATAAATCAGCTTGATTGAGTTTAGCATCACTTAATTGTGCTGCTTCCATTTGTGCTTGGCAAAGATTAGCTTGGCTTAGGTTAGCGTAAGGTAAATAAACTTCTTGAAGATTGCTTTGATTAAAATTAACTTCCGATAAATTTGCTTCAAACAAATTAACTTTAATTAAATTAATTTGTGCAAAATCCCTTTTCCCGCTAGCATATTGAGCTAGTAATTCCTCTGCGCTTAAATGCTGCATTTTGGTTTTAATGCTGTCACTACACCACTAAGTTGATGAATTTCTAAAACAGTTGAGTATTTATGCTTAATTAAATTTTAAATTTAAGCTATTGTAAAGAAATTTATAGATTTCCTAATATTTTTTTTAGATTTGGATGGGTTGCTCCAGAAGAACTCAGATCTTGCACTCCTGAGCTCCCGCCTCCATTTTTCATTCCATTTGTTCAACCAGGGAACGAGGACACAGGAGGTTCTACCTCCAGGAGTGCAAGATGTGAGAGAAAGCAAAATGATTTGACATCCGAACGCTAACATTATGGTTGACATTTTACCTATTTAATGCTTATAGCCTTTGTATCTTTAGAGATAACACTTTTCACCGTCTTAGTGCCAAAATCAAAAGCGAAGCCGAAGAGAAAGAAAACTGGTATGACCACAGGAAAAATTTCGATCGCTCAGCACTACCACGAGCGAACCAAATATGACCCTAAAACCATAGCAACCAAGAGTCAGGGGTTAGATTGGTCACGCCAGCCTACACCTTTCAAAGAATACAGACTGGGCATCTCTTTTGACCTGAAGCCCTATCTTACAGAAAAATCAGAAACAATTACCAACTTTGCAGAAGATATTTGGTGGAGAAGGTTATCGCGCTTGCTATTTTGCAGTTATGGCTTAACCGCGAAAATGTTGACAATGACAGGAGAGCCAGTATATTTAAGGGCGGCTCCTTCGGCGGGTGGTTTGTATCCAGCGGAAGTTTATTTAATATCGCGGGGGACACCATTGTTACCCGCAGGATTGTATAATTATCAGCCAAAAACCCATTCATTAATTCAATTTTGGTCAAACCAAGTTTGGACCAAATTGCAAGCAGCTTGCTTTTGGCATCCAGCATTAAATAATACGCAATTAGCGATCGTCACCACAGCAATATTTTATCGTTCAGCTTGGCGTTACCAAGACCGAGCTTACCGGAGAATTTATTTAGACACGGGACATTTATTAGGCAATATTGAATTAGCTGGCGCACTGACTGATTATCGTCCACATTTAATTGGTGGATTTAACGATCGCGCAGTCAACGAACTACTTTACATTGATTCCGAACCAGAAGGAACAACTACCGTAATTCCTTTAGCAGACTTACTAGATCCCCAACAAAACCTACCCCTAGCAGCAACAGCATTACCCTCTCGAATTGATACAAACTATCCCCAAATCCCCGATGGCGAATTAATCAGATACTTCCATGAAGCGACAGAAATTTCTGCCGAACCGGAAAAAAGAGAAGTTATTAATCAGCCATCTTTAGAAGATAAATATAATTTTCCTTTTTGCTTAAAAGTGAGTACCGTTACTGAACCAATAGACTGGGGAGAAAATCAAGAATTACTAGAAAATACAATGTTACGGCGACGTTCTACCCGTGCTTATAACGGTGCTAACTTAACATTAAATGAACTGAAAGCTTTATTGGATTTCACTTATCAACCCCAAAATTACATCAACCAAGATTTTGACATAACACCCGATTATTTTGACTTAAGTTTAATTCAAACCTTTATTGCTGTATCTGGTGTAGATGGGTTAGAAGAAGGCTGTTATTATTACGCTCCCAAAGCTCAAGAATTGCGGCAAATTCGCTTTAAAAACTTCCGGCGCGACTTGTATTACCTGTGTTTACAACAGGAATTAGGAAGAGATGCCGCAGCAGTAGTCTTCCACACGGCTGATTTAAAAACCGCAGTGGCAAAATATGGCGATCGTGTCTACCGCTACCTACACATAGATGCCGGACATTTAGGGCAGAAACTCAACCTCGCCGCAATTCGCCTCAATTTAGGTGTCAGTGGCATCGGCGGCTTCTTCGACGATCAAGTAAACGAAGTCCTGGGTATTCCCACTGATGAAGCAGTCTTGTATATCACTACTTTAGGTCGTCCCAGATAAGGGGGATGGGGAGATGGGGAGATGCGGGGATGGGGAGATGGGAGAGTTTTGAGTGGTAGGGGCAATTCATGAATTGCCCGTACTGAGTTTTGAGTTGAATTTCTCACTTAAAACTCATAACTCATAACTCATAACTCATAACTCATAACTTTTCTCTCCCCACCTCCCCATCTCCCCACCTCCTTTATCTGGTTAGTTACAAGCCCCATCCCCTTGTGGGTGGGGCGGTTGACCTAACTATTAGCTGTCTGTCAACCGGAAATTTGCGTAGATTAGTTGAAGTGTGATAATAGAAGCACAAGGAGTGGTTGATTTTATCTTATAAGAAGTAATGTTACGCTAGATACACAACACTCTTACGTTTTACGTGCCTGAACTAAACAATTTAGGTAACAATCTATGGCTACAGTTCTAGTTGTGGAAGACAATAAAGCTCAAAGGGAAATGATCTCTGAGTTGCTCATCAAAATGGGGCTAAAAGTTAGTGTGGCTAGTGATGGTGTCGAAGCGCTGGAACAAATTGACGGAAATCCTCCCGATCTAGTAGTTTTAGACATCATAATGCCGCGAATGAATGGTTATGAGGTTTGCCGTCGTCTCAAAAGTAATACGAAAACACAGAATTTAGTCGTGGTGATGTGTTCGGCGAAGAAGGAGGAGTTCGATCGCTATTGGGGCATGAAAAACGGTGCAGATGCCTACATCGCTAAACCTTTCCATCCGCAAGAATTGGTAGGAACGGTGAAACAATTGTTACGGGCTTAATTTAGAAGTTGGTGACTATTTACCAATACAAAAGCGGCTGAAAATGCGATCGAGCACTGATTCTGTTACTTCCTCGCCAGTGATTTCTCCTAATGCTTGAATTGCTCCGCGCAAGTCAATTGTCCAAAAGTCTAAGGGTAATTGTTCAGCAATAGTAGTTAAGACTTGTTCTAAGGAAGTTTTTGCTTTTGTCAGGGCGGCTGCTTGTCTTTGGTTAACTGCTAAATCTAGATCGGCGGCTTGCACTTTACCAGCATTAATTACTGCTAAAATCGCTGTTTCTAATTCTTCAATTCCTTGGTTAAGTGCGGCAGCGGTGTAAACTTGAAATTGAAATTGAGGAATGGCAGCTAAGAGATTTTGCTTTTGATTTTCTGTAATTAAATCGATTTTATTAATTACTAAAATTACTGGACGACTTTTAACTTGTTGGTAAATTTCTGTTTCGGCTTCTGTCCAACCAATTTGAGCATCAATTGTTAGTAAAATTAAATCAGCGGCATCCGCTGCACGGCGCGATCGCTCAACCCCAATTTTCTCCACCAAATCGCTAGTTTCCCTAATCCCCGCAGTATCTAAAACTTGTACAGGAATACCACCGACAACTAACTGAGATTCAACCACATCTCTAGTAGTTCCCGGTAGTTCGGTGACAATGGCGCGATCGCTTCTACTCCAAGCATTCAACAAACTCGATTTTCCCACATTGGGACGACCGACAATGGCAACTTTAATTCCAGTTCGTAACAATTCTCCGCGATCGGCAGTTGCTAAAATTTGTTGCACTTTGGTAGTAACTTCGGTAATTTGTGCTTGAACATTCTCCTCATTTAATGGTGGTAAATCTTCCTCAAAATCGATTCTGGCTTCAATTTCTGCCAAAATATCTAAACAAGTAATTCGTAATTGCCGAATCGGTTCTCTTAACTTTCCTTGTAACCCAGCTAAAGCCGTTTGTGCAGCTTGCGGCGACTTTGCACCAACTAAATCTGCAATACTTTCTGCTTGGGTTAAATCAATTCTGCCATTCAAAAAAGCTCGCAGGGTAAATTCTCCCGGTTGCGCTAATCTCCCACCTTGTTCAATACACAATTGTAATACTTGTTGTACTGCCATAATTCCCCCGTGACAGTGGAATTCGACAACATCTTCTCGCGTGAAAGAACGAGGCGCTTGCATAATTAAAAGTAGCGCTTCATCAATTAATTGTTGTGTTTGCGGATGGCGAATATAACCATAAAGGATACGATGAGTTTCCCATTTTTGCTTACCGGGTGCATGAAAAAGTTGTTGCGCGATCGCGATCGCTTCCGTTCCCGAAACTCGCACTATTCCCACACTACCTTGTTGCGGAACAATCGCGGTGGCAATAGCTGCGATCGTCCCACTCGTTGCTAATGTCTGTGACATCACCTTTGTTTTTTGCCTTTGGCACTATTAGCGATTTCTTCCCTCACCAACATTAAATCGTACAGTTCGCCAAGAGTATAAGTCTTTCCTGTCTGAGGATTTTCCGGTTCTAAAGCTACCCGCAACGTTTCTAAGGTGTCAGCTTGGATTTTGGTCACAAATCCGTTTTCAATGCCATTAGCTGTGCTAGGTGGTAAACCACAAAGAGCTTGTAAGTCTTGCAGACTCCAGCCTTTTGCTTCTCTAGCACTGCGAAGGATCTCCCCCACACGCATCACACCGTCAGAGTTGAATCGATACCTACCTAAAGTTTGCACTTGACTTTTGCTCACAGTTAATCGCCGCAAAATTACATCATCATTGGCAATTGTAATTCACTGTTCCTCTTGGTTTTTTGTCGCATATCGCATATAATATAAAAACCGAGAATTTACCCTACTAGGAATTAGTTCAGGATTTCCGATTAAAAACTAAGGAGAAGGCATCATGTTTGGTCAGCACAGTCAGAATAGTAAACGCTATCTAAAAAGTCAAAGTTTAATTACTGCTGGTAAAATCAACCCGGTCAAATGGTTAATTTCCAAAGAAGAAGCCCAGAAAGCGTTGCAAGAGTTTGGTGTTCCGATCAAAGAAGTAAAAAAAATCCGTTGTCTCCGACATCAGGTATGTATATCTTATTGGAATATCAACGGAAAAATTTGTTGTTCATTTTTCAGTTACCGGATATTTGAACGTTGGTTAAACGCAGTAGAAAACCTGATAGATAGCTGTAAAAGTCTTGGAGATTGGGAGGATTTAGGCGATCGCATCCAATACGAACTGATCAGATTTTTCTATCCTCAAACAATGGCAAATCAAATTTGGCACAGTTTAAGAACTCATTGGTATAAATTGCAATCTACCTTAAAAATCGCCTAATAAATTGCTAAAACTGTATTAATCAAATCGAATTTTCTCTTTCTAATTGCTCTAATAATTCCTCAGCAATATCGCACCAGCGCTGACGATATTTAGCATCCTCTGGTTTTTCGGTTAAAGCGCGTCCTTTGAGTTGGGGATATTTGGCGTAAAATAGGCGATCGACTTGCGGATAAAAATTCCTCACTCCTAAAGCCTTACTGCGCCGCATAATTTCTGCTTGACGCTCCAATTCAGTTTTAGATAAAGTTGCATCATCATTAGGTAAATTAGGTAAATTAGGTAAATTAGGAAAAGATATTTTTGTCGGCAATTTTAATAACCCAGCTTGAGCAAAATTCCAAGCACCAACTCCCACAACTACAACTGCACTTACTTTCAAACTATTGACTAAAAACTTGTCTCCCCACAGCTTTTTCACAGGTAAATTAACAATAGTTTTACCTACATTAGCAATAACTTGAGTAACATTAGTTTTCCAACTACGCCCGACAAAATTAAGCGTTTGCATTTGGGAAATATTGGGATTACCAGCAGTCACAGGTGGAGGATTAGGATTAACAATAGGCTGAGGATTAGCATTAGTAACTGTTGGTAAAAGCTGCAAAACTTCTCTGGCTGACTGATAGCGATCGCTAGCTCGATAAGCCAAACACTTATCTAAAATCCTCCCCAATTCTGGACTTAAACTAATGTATTGTCGCCAACACCAAACCGCTTTAGAATTATCATAAAGTTCCTTTGGTTCTTTACCAGAGAGTAACACCAAAACCGTCACCGCCAAAGCATACAAATCACTGCTAGGAAAAGCTTTTCCCTGACGAATTTGTTCCGGTGGCGCGTAACCTTCCTTACCCAACAAAGTAACTAAAGCTCGTCCAGTCGCCTTATAAACAGCAGTTGTCGCCGCTTTTTTCACACCCCCAAAATCAATTAAAACTGGCATTTTATCCGCATTACGCAGCATCAAATTTTCCGGGGAAATATCCCGATGTACAACACCTTGAGAGTGAATGTATTCTAACACTGGCAAAATTTGCCGCTGTAATTCAACAACTTCCGCCTCACTTAAACAACGCTGTTTTAAAATTTGCGCGTAACTCTCACCTTCGATATAATCTTGAACTAAAAATAGTGATTGTTTGCCGTTTAATTGCGATCGTAATAACTCCCGAAAATTTGGAATTTGGGAATGCTGCAACTTATAAAGGACACTTGCTTCTCGTTCAAATAACTCTTCGGCTTTTTGTAACTCATTAGCACCTTGAATTTGGGGAGCAAATTCTTTCAAAACACAAGGTTCTAGGTAACGGTTAATATCCCTCGCTAAGTAAGTACGTCCAAAGCCGCCTTGTCCCAACTCGCGGACAATTTCATAACGATTTTCCAGCTTTGAGCCAACAGTCAGAGGTGAAGAGTTAGACATTCTTACGAGTCAAGAAACACAACAGGGAAGTTTAAGAGATTTTAACTCATCAGTTGCTAAAAAACACCAGTCTATCCAGCTTTTTTCTCTGCACCTTTTAACATTAGTTGAGATATCGCTGCAAAAGCATCGATCCAAGCTTGCTTTACCTCTGCTGTCCAATTTTCTCCCAAGTATAATTCAAATGTTTTCAATAAAGCAGCACAGAAATCGGGATAATATTCTTTCAATGCTCCATATTGTACATGACGCTCACCCAGTTGCTTTAAAGCATCATTCACCGTTTCCGTATCTCGAATATTCTCTATAGTTAGCATTAGAGCGCGGATCAAGTGCTTGCGTTGTTCGATCATATTTGTCCGTGCAAACAAAGGCTGAATTTGGGGATAATCGTGAAACAGGTTTTCATAGAAACTGATGGCGAACTCATCGGTGCGTTCTTTAATCTGTTGGAAAGTTTCTTGTAAAACTTCTACTTGCAAAGCCATTGTTGCTCCTAAGTGTCAATTAGCTAAAAAATGGCTGGTATGGCTCAATCATAATCCCCGATTTTGCCAAATACCAAGTATTAGCCCGAAATATGTCTGAAGTTTAAGCCTTTCCTGAGAGCGATCGCAATAATAAGTTTGTGTATTACAATTTGTAAAAGAAATTCTCATTGAATCACAGCCGGACTGCAAGTTTTGGATCGTGATTGATGAAAATCGAACTCAAGGAAGGAGAACATGGAAGCTGCAACAATAAACTGTGCGGAAGCCTGCGTTAATGGCTGTGTTTTGGGTGACAAATGTCCGAATAAGGAATATGTCGCCTCTGCATCCAAGTTTATCAACGATGTTTCGTTAGATAGAATGCACGAAATTGCCGAAGCTGCTTTAAGAAGAAAAATGTCCCAGCCACCCCAATGGGTAATTCCCGATTTTCCCGAATCAAAATAGTTAGGATTTTTAGCGATCGCATTTTAGCATTTTACATTTTGGTGAGAGGAGTTTGGGGGGGAGGAGTGCGATCGCTAATTCAATTTTAGATTTTAGATTCACATTAATATTTTTATTATTGCGTTGATTATTCATCAATATTAATTGAACCTGAACAATCATTATCACTATTGACTACTTTTATTTCTCGCCGCTTCTAACTTTCGACGAATAGCTGCTTGAACCTTCTGATCAAAATCAGGATCATCAGGACTCGCAATAATTTTCAGTGGACGTTGATTAATTCGATCTAAGTACGCTTGCAACGCAGCTTGATCTTCACGATGCTTGAGAAAATACTCTTTCAACTCAGCATTAGACATTGAATCATAGTTAATTTGGCTCATTAACAAACTCTCGACTTAGTGTAATTTGAAATAGTCACCTCAGAAGTTTGTCATACTCAGCGTGCGATCCGATCCAAAACCAAACAATATCGTTATCATCTTCTAATGCTACTGCTCGATAGTGTAAACCTACCCGTACTGACCAAAAGCGTCCCACTTTTTTAAAATGTAATGATGGATACCAAGAGTCCTGCTTCAGCAACTCGTAACATTGATTCGCGAGTTCCTGAATATCTGGAGGTAGTCTTCGATAGTGATACCAAAAGTCTGGTGTTGCACGGTGTCTCACAAATCGGTGCAGCGTCCTTCTCGTAAATGTTTTAATGCTTTCTCAGCAAGTGCATCAAGCTTACCTGCTGCTACATCCGCTTCAAATTTTTGATCCCAGAGTTCTGCATCAAACTCAGCGAACCAGGTACGAAAAGCTGCAAGTTCTTCTGGGGAAAGTTGTCTAACAGCCTGTTCAATATCTTCAAGGTTATTCATGTGTCAGAACAACAAATCGTTTCATCGCATTTTACCATGTTACATTTTGGTGGGGAGTTTGGGGGGATGTGGTGCGATCGCTAATTCAATTTTAGATTTACCTTCAACTTTTCATTATCCTGCTGATTATATTAAAGTGGAAGATAATAAATCGTTCCTTCTAATTCGCCTCAGCAAGGAATTTCAACATACTTCCCTTTCAGTTTTGCGGGGTAATAATCTGTCGCGCAATCCTTGGGGATCAAACCTCGCCTTATTCATTTTACGAACTTCTTGAGCTTCCTGCTGTCGTTGCTGTAAGTATGCTTCAACTTCATCTTGATGGTTGAGATAGAAAGCAATAGTAGCATATACATCAGCAAGTTTCAGAGATGGATAACGATAAACAATTTCTTCTGTAGTTGCTCCTTGTTTGAAAACAGAAACTATAGTATCAAGTGTTACGCGAGTTTTGCCTACTCGAACTACACCATCATCAGTAATATGCAGTGGTGCTCTTTCAGCTACAATTGCTAATGTCATAAGCAAGACCGAGAGGCATATCCTCATCAATTAAAAATCTCATTTTTAGCCTCTAGCAGGAAGTAAATGGAATTGCTCTTTTTCGATCAATTCCGCAGCGTAACTCAGAGCAGCTAAAATGTCCGCTTCACTCACTTCATATTCTTGCATTACCTCTTCTTTAGTCATTCCAGATGCCAGTCCGCCAATTATCCGAGTAATCGGAACTCTTGTTCCCTTAATAACTGGTTTGCCATGTTGAATTTTGGGATTGATGATCACGCGATCGTTCATAACTTTAATTTAAATTTTGGTTTATTATGTTAATTGTAATTAACAGATTATAATATTTTACAGCAGGTATTGTATAATTAGCGATCGCATTTTACCATTTTACATTTCTTTCATTCTCAGTACCGAGAGAAGAGAGAACAAGAGAAGAGACACCTCATCTACACATTCATCCCACTCCATAAAACACCACTCCCACAAAAAACAACTCCAAGGGAGATGCCCTATGGGGGCATTTTGGGAGAAGTTCAGGTTTCCAAACCAATCGTCTTTTTCTTTCACATACCACCCTACGCGATCGGCAAACTCTTTCCAAACTTTGTAGTCATAATCTGGCTTACCACCAATTTCCAACCAAATTTTTTGCTGTACGCTAAAGCCAAAGTGTCCGTTACTGCACTTTACCCAAAGTTGGTCAATCGTGCCGAGGTCTTCCCAGGGAAATGCTCTCATATCTTCAGAAATTAGCCGACCTTCTTGTTCTCGTTTAGCTATTTTGAGCATAATCCTTGCTGTTTCTTCATCAGCTTCTCTCCATTTTTCAGCAGCTAGTAGGTTTTGTAAATTGGTGTAATCTATTCCTTCTGCCATAAATCGTAAAAAACGAAAAAGCTTATCTTTAAATCTTTACAAATTTCAGCAGCTACTTCCTGAATCTGATTAACCAAAACTGTCCCCTTCTATGGCAACCTGAAGAACAGAGAGGAACAGCAAAGTAAAGAACAGGTTATGCAAACACTGCCCAATCCCGCTACTTCTACCAGTCAACCGGAATTTGATACCGTAATCAAACGGCGGAAAACTCGTCCCGTGAAAGTTGCTAACGTTACCATTGGCGGGGGCTACCCGGTGGTGGTACAGTCGATGATTAACGAAGACACGATGGATATTGATGGCTCAGTTGCTGCAATTCGTCGCTTGCATGAGATTGGCTGCGAAATTGTGCGCGTTACTGTTCCTAGTGTCGGTCATGCTAAAGCAGTTGGCGAAATTAAGCAAAAACTCCGCCAAACTTACCAAGATGTGCCTTTGGTGGCTGACGTTCATCACAATGGCATGAAAATTGCTTTGGAAGTCGCCAAATATGTGGACAAAGTGCGGATTAATCCAGGATTATATGTGTTTGAGAAACCTAGACCGGATAGAACCGAATTTACGCAAGCTGAAATTGATGAAATTGGCGAGAAAATCCGGGAAACTTTAGAACCTTTGGTGGTTTCCTTGCGCGATCAAGGTAAGGCGATGCGAATCGGGGTTAATCATGGTTCGTTGGCGGAAAGAATGCTGTTTACTTATGGTGACACGCCGGAGGGGATGGTAGAATCTGCGATCGAATTCCTTCGCATTTGTGAATCACTCGACTTCCGTAACTTAGTCATCTCCATGAAAGCTTCCCGCGTACCAGTAATGATTGCTGCTTATCGCTTGATGGCAAAGCGGATGGATGAACTGGGAATGGACTATCCTCTACATTTAGGCGTTACCGAAGCCGGGGATGGGGAATATGGCAGAATCAAGTCTACGGCAGGAATTGCTACATTATTAGCAGATGGGATTGGTGACACAATTCGGGTTTCCCTAACCGAAGCACCGGAAAAAGAGATTCCTGTCTGCTATAGTATTCTTCAGGCTTTGGGACTGAGGAAAACGATGGTCGAATATGTCGCCTGTCCTTCCTGCGGTCGTACTTTATTTAACCTGGAAGAAGTGTTGCATAAAGTGCGAGAAGCCACCAAACACCTGACTGGTTTGGACATAGCAGTAATGGGTTGTATTGTCAATGGCCCAGGAGAAATGGCAGATGCCGATTACGGTTATGTGGGAAAACAGCCCGGTTTTATTTCTCTGTATCGTGGCAGAGAAGAAATTAAAAAAGTCCCAGAGTCTCAAGGTGTGGAGGAGTTAATAAACTTAATAAAAGCAGACGGTCGTTGGGTCGATCCTTAATAACCGTATGACTTGTCAATATGCCATTCGCAAAATAGTCATAAGCACTGAACTTTTACTTCAAAAGCCTGTGCTAAATTGGGCTTAATTTGCAGAACAGTTTTTTCCCTCCGGCTCAGTAATAACAGTATGACAATAACTAGAAAAGGTCTTTTTGTAAGTGCGACAGCTGCGGTATTGACTACTGTTGCTGTTACGGGCGCTGGTATTCATCTTTCCAGTCAGGCATTTTTCAGAGAAAGTCCCAAAGAACTTGTCGATGAAGTTTGGCAGATTGTCGATCGCAATTATGTAGATGGCACTTTTAACCAAGTAGATTGGCAAGCTATCCGCAACGAATACCTGAGCCGGACTTACGCTACAAAAGAAGATGCCTACAAAGCAATCCGGGAAATGCTGAAAAAGCTGGACGATCCCTACACTCGGTTTATGGACCCCCAAGAGTTTAAGAGTATGCAAATCGATACCTCTGGGGAATTGACAGGTGTAGGTATCCAGTTAACTCAGGATGAAGATACTAAGAAAATCGTGGTAATTTCTCCCATTGAAGGTACACCAGCTGCTAAAGCTGGGGTGCTTGCCAAAGATGAAATCGTCAAGATTGATGGCAAGAGTACCACTGGGATGAATGTCAACGATGTGGTTAACTTGATTCGTGGCCCTGTAGGTTCCGAAGTGAATCTCACTATTAAGCGGAAAAATCAAGAACAAACCTTTAAACTGAAACGGGAGAGGATTGAAATTCACCCAGTCCGTTTCAACGCTCGTAAAGAGGTGCCAGGTGGACTTGGGTATATTCGTTTGAACCAGTTTAGCGCCAATGCTGCGCCAGAAATGCGCCAAGCAATTCAGGCTTTAGAAAAACAAGGTGTAGCTGGTTATATTTTGGATTTACGTTCTAACCCAGGTGGGTTGCTTTATTCCAGTATAGATATTGCCCGGATGTGGTTAAAAGAAGGCTCGATCGTCTCTACAGTCGATCGCCAAGGTGAAAGCGAACGCCAAAAAGCCAACCATCGCCAATTAACCGATAAACCATTGGTGATTTTGGTCGATGGTGGATCTGCTAGTGCCAGCGAAATTCTCTCAGGCGCACTGCAAGATAATAATCGCGCCGTTTTGGTGGGAACAAAAACCTTTGGTAAAGGTTTAGTACAATCAGTAAGACCCTTGGGAGATGGATCGGGATTAGCAGTTACTATTGCTAAGTACTTCACCCCCAGCGGTAGAGACATTAACCACGCCGGAATTGCTCCTAACGTGGTAGTTGAACTTTCCGACGCGCAAAAGCAACAATTAGTGAAGAACCGCGACGCAATTGGCACTATGCAAGATCCCCAATATGCCAAAGGAGTGGAAATTTTGCAACAACAAATCGCCAAACGTAACGGAAGTGCTCGTCCAACGTCCACTTCTTCGCAGCAATAAGTGTTTGCAGAAATTAAAGAAGCCTTGTAGAGACGTTGTATACAACGTCTCTACTTTGTTGCAGATGTCTATTAGACCTCTGCAACAAAGAATCCCAAAGGCAGGCAGGATGCCTACCCCACAAGAGTTTTTGGAGATGTTTATTGTAAAAAGAGAGAAAAATTTTCAAATATTCATATTTGTTAAACCTAAATATAAAGCAAAACTAGGTTTTTGTGACAGTGTGTTAAATAGGGGTTAACCTCAGATGAAATACGAGGTAACTTCACAGATAGGAGATTTATTTAAGGACAACTGGGCAAAAAAAATTTTAGATTTCCTTTGGATTTTAGTAGGGGCAATTCATGAATTGCCCCTACTCTAAAACCTAAAACTCAACAGAACAATTGCAAACATTAGGAGACGCGGCTGCTTTAGGGAACGAGTAAAAAGGCAGTCGTAAAGGAGGATTTATGAGCGAAAAAGTTGTTTCTAACTGCCGGAATGTCGCGATCGTAGGCCCTTATTTAAGCGGTAAAACTAGCTTGCTAGAAAGTTTATTATTTGTGACAGGTGCGATTTCGCGCAAAGGCAGTATCAAAGATAAAAATACGGTGGGAGATAGTTCGGCAGAAGCACGCGATCGGCAAATGAGCGTCGAAGTATCAGTAGCAAACACCGAATACGAAGACATCAATTTTACCTTTTTAGATTGTCCAGGTTCCGTAGAATTTGCTCAAGAAACTTATAATGCTTTGATTGGTGTAGACGCAGCGGTGGTAGTATGTGAACCAGTGTGCGATCGCGTCCTCACCCTCGCCCCCCTCTTCAAATTCCTCGATGATTGGGAAATTCCCCACCTAGTTTTCATTAACAAAATGGATCGGGCGAACAACAACTTCATGGATGTATTGCACGCCCTGAAAGCTGTTTCTAGCCGTCCCTTAGTGCCGCATCAATATCCGATCGGTCAAGGAGAAGACCTGATCGGTTTTATCGACTTAGTAACAGAACAAGCTTATCACTACCATCCTGGTGCCCCAGCTGACCCCGTACCCTTCCCCGCAGAACTGAAAGAACAAGAGCACGCCGCCAGGGAAGAAATGTTAGAAGAGTTGGCTAACTTTGACGATCACCTACTCGAAGAACTCCTCGAAGAAATTGAACCGCCTCAAGAAGAAATCGTCGCTGACCTGAAAATGGAACTAGGTGCAGACTTAATTGTGCCAGTATTCTTAGGAGTTGCCGAAAAAGACTTTGGCGTGCGACCCTTACTACAAGCCCTGTTGCGCGAAGCCCCAGAACCAGACACTATTAAAGAACGGCGCGGTATTTCTCTCAAAGGCGAAACACCCTTAGCGCAAGTGTTGAAAACTTTATTCACTCCCCAAGGTGGCAAACTTTCCTTAGTTAGAGTTTGGCAAGGTGTTCTGACTGACGGTGCAACCCTTAACGGCGTGCGTGCAGGTGGCTTATATCGCATCACAGGTCAACAACAAACTAGCGTACAAGAAGCGAAAGCTGGGGAAATTGTCGCTATTGGCAGGTTAGAGGGTATAAAAACGGGCGATACCCTCTCAACTAACAGCGGACAACCGGAGTCAGAATTACCCAAAGCGGAACAATTGACTCCGGTTTATGCTTTAGCGGTGACAGCGGAAAAACGCAACGATGAAGTAAAAATTAGCACGGCTTTTGCCAAGTTAATTGAAGAAGATCCTTCTCTAGCTTGGGAACAACATGGCGACACTCGCGAAGTCATACTCTGGGGACAAGGTGATATTCACCTGCAAATAGCCTTAGACCGTCTGCGTCGCAAGTATAATTTGCCAATGGTGACACATTTACCGCAAGTTCCCTACAAAGAAACTATTCGCAAACCTGCTAATTCCGTACATGGACGCTACAAACACCAAAGCGGGGGACATGGACAATTTGGCGATGTTTATTTGGATATTAAACCTTTAAGTCGTGGCGAAGGTTTCAACTTCCAAGAAAAAATTGTCGGTGGAGTAGTTCCCCGGCAATATATTCCAGGTGTGGAAACTGGTGTGCGAGAATATTTGGCACATGGGCCATTAGGTTTCCCAGTTGTTGATGTGGCAGTAACGCTAATTAATGGTTCTTATCACACGGTAGATAGTTCGGAACAAGCCTTTAAGCAAGCTGCACGTTTAGCAATGCAAGAAGGTCTACCTCAGTGTCAACCTGTTTTGTTAGAACCTATTACCGCGATCGAAATTTCCACTCCCAAAGATTTTACTGCAAAAGCCATGCAATTGCTCACCGGACGACGGGGACAAGTGTTAGGTTATGAAGCTAAAGATGGTTGGAAAGGTTGGGATAAAATTTCAGCTTATTTGCCACAAGCGGAAATGCGTGACTTTATTATTGAGTTACGCAGTCTGACAATGGGCGTAGGTTTCTTTGATTGGAAATACGACCACTTGCAAGAAGTACCAGATAAAGTTGCCGAAAAAGTTGTGGCAAGTAATGCTAATGGTAATGGTAACAGTAAATAACTTCTAGCAAAGTCCGATATTCATCTGCGTTTATCTGCGTTTATCTGCGCTCATCTGCGTTTTTAAAATTAGAAATATCGGGCAAAACCCAAGAATTGTCATAATTATACCCCTGGAAACTGGATGGTGTGGGAAATGCGATCGGTTTTCAGGGATTTATTCTCAAAAGGGAGTGCTAACCTAATTTTCATTTGTCTAGATTACATTAATTGACAATTATAAAATTTATAGTAAAATATATATTAAATTTGTATAAATTTCTTTAGCTTCAAATGAAAAGTATTACTAAGGAAGTGTGTTATGTTAAACAATTAGAATTATTTCATCCATTTAAATACACTTATGAAAAATTTGACTTTACCTTTATAGATTTATTTGCTGGCATAGGAGGTTTTAGAATTGCCTTAGAAGAACTAGGAGGTAAATGTTTAGGCTATTCAGAAGTTGATAAAGAAGCTATAAAAGTTTACGAGAGTAATTTTAAGAATTTGCCAGAAGCAAGTCTAGGAGATATTCGTAAAATAAATAAGTTACCCTTTGAAGTAGATGTAGTAGTTGGTGGTGTTCCTTGCCAACCTTGGTCTGTAGCGGGTAAACTCAAAGGATTTGAAGATCCTAGAGGTAAACTTTGGTTAGATACTATTAGAGTTGTGGAAATAAATAAGCCGAAAGTTTTTATCTTTGAAAATGTCAAAGGCTTAATAGAACCAATTAATAGAAAAAGTTTTGAATATATAGTTAACTCTTTTGCAATAATAGGTTACTCTGTTAAATCGCAATTACTGAATTCTTATGACTTTGGAGTTCCACAAAATAGGGAAAGAGTTTTTATAGTAGGAATAAGAAATGATTTAGAACACCATAAAAACTTTTCTTTTCCCGAACCCTTAGAAATTAAACCTAAATTATATAGCTTTATTGAAGGAGTACAGCATTGCAGTAAATTTAGCAAAAGCAAATTAGCCGCAGAAATTTTGTTTGGTGAAAAGATACCGCGTTCCAGAAATCGTTTTCAAAAAAATGATGAACTGAATGATTTTTTTATTTTTTGTGATACAAGAGATGGTCACACTACTATTCATTCATGGGATATCATTAGGACTAGCGAAAGAGAAAAGTTGATCTGCTATACAATTCTAAAAAATAGAAGAAAAAAGCAATATGGTGCAAAAGACGGAAATCCTTTATCCTTTGAAGTTTTAGCACAATTAATCCCAAAGCTTAAACAAAAAGAACTAAATAAGCTTATTGAAAAAAATATTCTTCGTTATATCGAAAATGAAGGATACGAATTTGTCAATTCTAAAAACTCTACAGGAATCAACGGTGTTTATAGAGTATTTCTACCTCATTCCGATATTATCCCTACTTTGACAGCTACAGGTAATAAAGACTATATAGCCAAGATTTCTATAGAAGGATGTGAAAATCCTGAAGAGTATAAAAGTAAATTTATTAAAGAGATTTATAAAAAAAAGAAATTCAAGCCTATTTCTGCTAAAGACGCTGGTAGATTGCAAGGTTTTCCCGATTGGTTTATTATGGCTGAAAATGAAGATACAGCCAAAAAACAATTTGGAAATGCTGTTCCGATTCCAGTAGTTTATCACCTAATGAAAACATTATTAAACCAAGTTAAATTTGACCAAAAATTATGATTCCAGACAATAAACGCACTGAGATATTAGATAAATTTAAAGCTTTTTTTAGAGATGAAATTATAAATAATCATAGAAAAAATACTTTAAAGCTCAAAAGACTTCAAGAGTTTAAAATAAATCCTTTTTTATGGTTTTACTTAGCTAAATATTTGACTGGTGATACATCGCCAGTTAGCATCGCCAAAATTTTAATATATCCCAGAGTTCTTGGTACATCTATAACTACTACATTTGGGACAGCAATGCAAAAGTTTATATCTACAGTCCTTGAAGGTTTTGGTTCCACAACGCCTGGGATTGATATAGAGTTTGTAGACCAAATTGATTTTACAAAGAAATATTGTCAATTGAAATCAGGCCCAGATTCAATTAATAGAGATGATGTAACTACCATCAAAAATCATTTCCGAGAAGCAAGAAATAGAGCAAGAACTAATAATCTTAAAATTAGCTCTGATGACTTTGTTTTTTGTACAGTCTATGGGGAAAGAAGTGAAATGAATTCTTTTATTTCAGAACTGTCAAGAGATTATACAGTGTATATGGGTAAAGAATTTTGGTATAGATTGACAGGCGAAGAAGCATTTTACAATAGATTGATAAATGCCATAATTGAGATTGTAGATGAGATGGATATGCCATCAATTGTTGAAAAAGTTATAGAAGATTTAAGTAAGGAAATATCTAGTAAAGTTACTACTTCTAATCTAAATCAGTCTCAGACTCCTAAGCTTCAACAATCCCAGGATAAAACTAAAATGGAAACAGTTAATAAGTTAAGGCAGTTTGGCTTGGGTGATGAGCAAATTGCAGAGGCGCTAGGGTTAACTTTGGATGAGGTTAAACAAGTAGATTCACAGGATTGAAAGGGTTATGGTGAAATGCGATCGCATAAAATAAAAAAAAGGTGAGGGTAGGGACACGGCATAATTAACATTTGCAACTCCTGCGTTATCTATTGAATGCCGTGTCCCTACAATTTCCCTGAAAAAGGGCAAGGTTTTTGCACTCTGATATTTATAAATTTAAGAACGCAGATAAAATAAAAAACTAAATATCTAAACTCTCTACTGTAATTTCAGTAGAATGCTCAATACTAAACTGATAATAAACTTCCTGTTTAACTTGCCGTTTTCCCTTGGCTTTTAAATTAAGTAACCATTCTAATTGTCCCATTTCTCCCAGATGAATTTCTGGATTTGTACTAAGCAACCTAACTTTGACTTTTTCATCCCGACTAACAGGCAATTGGACAATCAATCTCAGTTTAACCTTTTCGGTTTTTAAATTAAGCACTTGCAATTTATAACCATAAGTAGTGCGACGATAGTTACCAATTATTTCGATATTTCGTTCTATTAAATCCTGCTCAATTTTTAAACCTTGGTCAATACCCAAATTTAATTTCAACTCTTGTTCAGGTGCAATGTTTTCTAATTCAGTAGTGCCAATTAAAGCATTATCAAAGAAGATATTAGCTTTTCCTGGTAAGAAAGTTAAACTGGTGTTGTTAGTAACTGTTGCTTCTAAATAAGCAAAACTCATTTGTCGAGGTATGGCAATATATTTTGTACGACAAAGTAAATCTTTATGGAAAACAGTAACTTTATGCGATGTACCATCTGAAAGAATAGTATAATTTTTATCGAGGTTATATGTAACTACACCTGTAGATTTAGTTGTGCGATCGACTAGTTTCTGTAATCGCACTAAATCTTGTTTTTTGTCAGTATGATTTTCTTCTGCTAATAAAGCTTCTAACTCAGCAAAATCATCATAAGTTTGGGCATTTTTCTGCGAACAAGCTGCAACTTTACAACCAGTAATATACCAAGGTTCTAATTTTAATGGTTGAGTAACTAAAGTTGGTTTAGCTGTGGAAAGGGTGAGATTAACATCTGTCCAATCTTCTCCGGTTTTTTGCCTAATTTCTGCTAAACAAGTAAGATTTATTTGCTTTCGATCGCTATTACTCCGCAAATCATAAAATGGTGTCCAATTAACTTGACTGACGAGATAAGTAATTTCTAATTCGCAATCATTAGGAAAAGTTGTTTCTAAGGTAATTACAATGTTAACGCTGCTGTGAATTTGTTTAGAAACAGGCTGCTGTAATTGTTTGAATTGTTGATTTAATATTTCTAACCGCTTTTCTATTTCTATGAATTGCTTTTCATTTTCGCTAATGCTTTGAGCATAATTTTGGTAAGATTGTCCAAGAAAGTCAAGTAATTCTTGAACTTCCGTGAGTTTAAGTGGTTCAGAAGCTAAATTATTAGTGAATCTATCTACAGATTTCTCACTAAAATTTTGCATAAAAACCTGTTGTAATTGAATCGAGTTTATTTTGTCTTCTAAATGGCGTTTTTGGTCTTCTAGTTGCCGAATTTTACCTGAAATTTGATTGGTTTTATGTTGTAAAGATTCATTGGCAAAGATGCGTTCTGTTCGCACTGCTAAGAGTTGTACTTTTGAGTTATCTAAACATCTTGCGGTTACAGAATCAGTGTGAACAGTTAAGGGTAAATTAGCGATCGCAATCTCCTGCTGTCCACCCTTTAAACTAAACTTACCCCGCCTAGTAACTAAAGCTTGGTTATCATAAACAGTTACTTCACAAATTTTACAGTCATTTGTCATTTGTCATTCGTCCTTGGTAATAGAATAGTTGGCAACAGCTAAATTATTATTCCCATTACCAACTACCAACTACCCATTACCTATTACTGAGGTTTCTTTTTAATGCGATCGATCTCTTTTTGCAACTCCTCTATTTGACGGCGCAAAATTTCCTCTTGACTTGGCGGTGTTTCCGCTTTTACATCAACTGCACCTTCGGCGGCAGATTTTTGATAATTACCGTTACGAATTTGGCGATACTCATCAGATCCAGACCATTGTTGTAAGTGACTAATGCGTTCTACTAAAAAAGGATGGCTCAAGAATACACCTTGAGCTAGGTTATTATAAAGCAGGAATTTATAAACTTGATTCAGTCCATCTTCATCTAAATTCTGATATCTTTGCGATTGTTGAATAAATTCCGGTAAACTGCATTCATTGCCATATTTGAGACTACCACCAGCTAATTTCATCATTGACATTAATACAGGATTAAGTTCATCAGATAGTAATAGTGCTGCGCGATCGGCTGATAATTCCGATCGTCTTTTCCACTCATAAAACGCATAAATCAAACCCCCACTAATCAAATTCCCCAATCCAAAAGTCATTTCGCCAATAAACGAAGCCGTACTAATCGCCCAAAGTGCCATTTGATTTAAGATAGTGTGCCCACATTTAATATGTCCTAGTTCATGAGCAATGACTGACCTAATTTCAGCTTCACTCATCAAATCTAAGAGTGCTGAATTAAGTACAATTGAAGGATGTTCTTGACCTAAAGCATAAGCATTAGCTAATGGATATTGACTAATAAATATAGCAGGTTCCGGGTAAATATCTAAATCTTTGACACATTCGCGAAACATTTGATAAATGGTAGAATATTGCCTTGGCCCAACTTGAATGCTGTTACCCAGATGATAAACAAATTGGGGACGTTCGTAGAGAAATTCGACAAATTTGCTGGCGATCAGATCGAAGCCAGGTAAACTGCGGAGAGTTTGTTCGGCTTCGCGATCGAGCGGATGACGAAAAGCTTCGCTGGAGATTCCTTTATAAGTTGGCATATTAACTGTTTTGATTTTCTTAGGTAATAGCTATTTCTATTATGGTGTGTCTGCATAACAATCAGTATGGCGCAATCCCCGTCTGTGAATTAATCCCCTCTGTGAATCAATCCCCCGGATGCAAATCCATCCCGCCTGCGAATCAATTCGCAGGCTAATAGCGAAAGTCCGTTGAAACGGACTGAATCATCTGGGGAATTTTAGTCCGTTTTAACGGAGTTGGGCTATTAGCCTGGAAATTGATTTCCAGGCGAGTCGGATGGATGAGCGATGATTTGTGTGTGCAAATCAATCCCCCAGTATGCCAATCAATCCCACCTGCGAATCAATTCGCAGGCTAATAGCGAAAGTCCGTTGAAACGGACTGAATAATGGGGAGAAATTTAGTCCGTTTTAACGGAGTTGGGCTATTAGCCTGGAAATTGATTTCCAGGCGAGTCCGATCGATCAACCGTTATCCTTGTGTAAGAACAAATATTTAATCATCAATAGCTTGCCCAATATTACCAAAAGGCTATAAAATCATGCCAATTTAAATAAAAAAAAGGATTTTTATGGCTCTTTGGCGGCTTTATTATCACCTTGTTTGGGCAACAAAAGAACGTCAGCCGCTAATCACTGCAAAAAGAGAGTCTGACCTTTACAATTATATCATTGGTAAAGCTGATTCACTCCGTTGTATTGTTCATGCTATCGGTGGTACAGAAGACCATATTCATTTAGTAGTTTCTATTCCTCCTAATTTGTCGATCGCAGATTTTATTCAACAAATCAAAGGTAGCAGTTCCCATCAAATGAATCAGCTTTTAATCAGTTCAGAAGCTAAATTTTCTTGGCAACGTGGCTATGGGATATTTTCTTTGGGACGCAAGCAATTAAATGATGCAATCGCTTACGTAAAAAATCAAAAACAGCATCATTTACAAGGAACAATTATTGCTGCTTTAGAACGAGAAACTGAGGAAGATGATGGCTCGAAATTAGGCGATCAGAATATTTGATAAATCAATTTACTCACAAGTATTTTTTTAGGCTAATCTATTGATAGAGCGATCGGAGAATACTATGCAAGCTTACAAACTCAAAGGAAAAGTTGATGATGCAGGTAACTTAGCAGTTACGGAATCTGTTAAAATGCCCCCAGGTGATGTGGAAATCATCGTTTTACAAACGGTTTCGGCAGTCGAGCATAATCAGAGCGATAAAAATGAATCCTCAGTTGCAAAACCTAAAAGAAAAGTCTTATGCAGAGTAGAAGCATTCAGAGACTTGTTTGAAAACACCGAACCAGCACCACCTGACTTCGATCCAGATGAAGCTCGCTGGGAAGCTTTAAAGGAGAAATATAATCTATGAAAGTACTAATTGATACTAATATTATCATCGACTTTGCCCTTGAGCGACAGCCTTTTTATAACGAAAGTGAGCAGGTTTTCTTGTTTGCTCAACAAAGGCAAATTGAAGGTTACGTTTCAGCCTCAACTTTTGGCGACCTTTATTACATTATTCGGAAGAATAAAGGTCGAGATTGGACACTCACTTTTTTAAATAGATTAGCTTCTGTTTGTCAAGTTGCTACGGTCGATCGAGATGTAATTTCAATGGCTCTAACTGCCAATTTTAGAGATTTTGAAGATGCCATTCAATACAGTGTTGCTAGGGTGAATGAATTTGATGCAATTGTAACACGCGATCCAGCAGATTTCCCAGTTTCTACCCCTCAAATTTTAACACCTACAGAGTTGATTCAGGAATTAACAAACTCTTTTTAAACGTCACAAAAACTTATTTCACAGATTGCTAATTACTAAACGGGTTTAAAATCTCTTCAAGTCCCTGTTTAACTTTCTGAAGTTCTTCTCTTTGTTGCTTAATCCAAATTTTTTCAGCTTCTCTTTGTTCTGGTGTTTCTTGCTGATATCGTTCTTGTTTGGCTAGAAAATCGCTGTAAAATGCGATCGCCTCATCAATAACTTCTGTAGCCAAATTAACTTGCTCATCAAAGTATGAACTAATATAATTCTCCATTTTTGACCAAACGTTATTCTTAAAAATTACTACTTCATGCCAAGGAATATCACCCCAATTATTCCAATTTATTAAATACATACTGACATTATTCTTAAATTCTGGAATAATTTTATTTGTACTATCTTCAGCCTTTCCCAACCTTGCTTCAATTTCACTCAGTATGAGTTCAAGCTTTTTACTTAAGGTTGTCTGTGATTTCCAATCTAAAAGCTTTATACATTCCAAAATTAACTCTAATCTTATCAGGTTAATTTCTTGATGAATGCGTATTAAACTATTGGCAGTTATTGTACTAAGTTTTGGAAGTGGAAAATGAGCATCCGCTTCAGAGCGAATATCCTTAATAAAACCATCTTTATCACCCCAGCCAATTTTTTCCTTCAAATTGCCATTCTTGTCAATAAACCATTTTTTCTTCAGTATTTCAACTTTGTCTTCCCAATATTTTTTCGCTTCTTTAAGTGCCTCTTCTTTGCATTGTCGGCTTAACTGCTGAATTCTGAAATGTCGTCCACTTAATTCTCCAATATGTTCCCATATTTCTGCTGTCGGTGCAGCAGCAATTCTCGGCTTACTATCCCAAACTGCATCAGCATAATCTAACTCTTCAAAACTTTTCTGAATATATGATTTAAGTCGAGTAGCTGATTCTTGAAGTTCTTTAAAGAACGGTTGTAATGATTTATTAAGCTCTGTTGCAGATTGTTTAATTTCTAAGGATTTAGGATCGTTCGTTAGTAGTTGCGTCGAAGATTGATTAATTCTTTGAAAAGCTTTTAAATACTCATTCATTTTTCGCCTCACCTTGTATAGTTTTTCGTCACTGATTGGGAATCCTAAAATATAGTATAGTTCGCTAGTATCCAAAGAGACAAACATGACTATTTCCCCTGACAAGATATTATTGATGATGAATGCGGCTAGTACTATAGCCAGCTTTACCCCGGCATCCGTGTTCTTATGTCCCATACTCAACGTTGCAGGACAAATTTATGGTAGCTATGTAGGAATGAAAGCTCAAGAAGCCCAATACCAATGGCAACAAAGTGTTGATAATAACCTAAAAAGTATTAATGATAACTTGGTGGTTTTACAATCAACTACAAGCTTGATTGGACTTGGAACTGAAGCAGGTGCAACTATATCAGCAGTTAACCTTTACCAGGTCATAAAATTGAGGCAAGAAGTCAATCAAGGAAAGGTAATAGTTCATGGTGGCTTTATTCCTTTGGCAGGTTCTTTACAAGGCTATCCCACAGCAGTCATCACACAGATTCAAAAAGTTGCTGATGACGTTGAATACAGACATCATCGAACAATTTTATCGCTGGCTTACGGGCAATTTATCCAAGCTGTTAATTGGCTCCGCAATGCAGTACATTTACCTGATGACGCTCACAAAACTGCTGCTTTTGCTGGTATAAATGGAATGTTATTTAACGCTCTGGCTAATTATACCAATCCTGAAATTTACAAACATAATAGTGTTGCAGGAAGACTACGCAGAATGGAATGCGCTTGGGCAATTGAACAAACAATTACAATGGTATTTCAATTGCAAGGTGCGCCTGATGTAGTAATTCAGCGTCTTTCTAATCTCCAAGACAAAATTCGTAAAGAACTTATCCATTTAATTAACCTTTGCGAAACTCAAGAAGAGTTAGATTTTATATTTCCAGAAATCGCCCGAATTCATAATCAGGATTTAGCAGGTTTAAAACTTTGGCAAGAGCAAGTTGATTTGATGCGAAGCTTGTCTCCTGAAGATTTAAAAGAATTAGAAACCGCTTGCTCTGAAAAATTACTAACTGCTAACAACCAAAAACAAGAAATAACAGCTTTAGCAGAACCTCCCGAACAAATACTCTACAATCAATTACGGGAAAAATCTCATTTCCTATCTCTACGCGATCAACTCCGCTTCGTAATTCAACCAGAATCAAGACAAGATCATGAATCTTACATTAGCCAACAAGCTAAAAACTCTAATTATCACGGTTTGGCTCCTTCAAATTGGCAGGAAATCACAGATTTAACTGTTGCTAATCTCTACTGGTACTTCAAAAAACCTAAACCATCTTTTTAGTTGCAGTTTCGCCTTAACTGAGATCTTGCACCTGCGATGCGAGCTATTAGCCCGGAAATCAATTTCCGGGCTAATAGCTAAAGTCCATTTTAATGGACTTTAGCTATTGAATATTAACTATTTAGTCATATAACAGAGCCTTTCACGGGCGGGAATGCTTGTTATAGATGAAAGAAACAATTGTTTGGTACGCAGGAATATGGTTGTGTAGGGACACGGCATAATTAACTTTATTTTCTAGTCCAAAATATCTCGGATGCCGTGTCCCTACATATTTGTCTCTTAGGAGGACTTTAGCTATAAGAAAAGCGAATTGATAAGGCAGGCGGATTTTGGGACTGGTGCAAGATCTGAGTTAACTCATCCTAAATCTACAATTCTTTTTCCAGTCGGATTTATCCGACTTTAGCTATTAGCCTGGGAATTGATTCCCAGGCGGGCTATTGCTCTACATCCATTGAACTTTAGCCCCAAACAACTGCCAAATTCAACACAAAACCAGGCAAAACATCTTCCCCAGACAAACTAACAGGATTATCCAAAAATTCCTTCTCTCTACCCCTACGGTAAATCTCTACTTGTCGATCTTTCTGATTAATTAACCACCCCAACCTTGTACCATTTTCTATATACTCCTGCATCCTACGCGGACTAAGTTTTGTCTAGCCCCTGGTTTCAACCTGTGGGAAAAAATGAACCGAAAACCCTCTAAACCGTCACCTTTAATGTCGAAGTTTCGTCCAAAACCTGCTTACCTTCATTAACTAAATACTCAAAAAATGTCTGCGCCACAACAGACAATTGTTTCCCTGACGGATACACCACATACCAATGTCTTTCAATAGGAAAACCCTGGACATCTAATATAGTTAATTGACTAGTTGCACCTTCTAAAGCTAAAGTATGACTCGATAAAACAGATATCCCCAAACCACCAGCAATAGCTTGTTTAATCGCCTCATTACTCCCCAGTTCTAACTTAACTTTTAAACCCAAACCTTCCTTCTCAAACATTTTTTGCACAGCATGGCGCGTACCAGAACCAGGTTCCCGCATAATAAAAGGTTCATTAGCAATCTCAGCTAAAGAAATATTTTTCTGATTAGCTAAATGATGACTGCTCGGTGCCAAAACTACCAAAGGATTTTCCAAAAATGGGTGAACATTCATATCCAAATGATCTGGTATTTGGCTGAGAATATACAAATCATCTTGATTCTGGGAAAACCTTTCCATGAGAATTTCATGATTAGTCACTTGCAGCGACACATCAATTCCCGGATAACGTTGGCAAAAAGGCCCTAACAAACGTGGTACAACATATTTTGCTGTTGTCACTACCGCCAATCGTAACAGACCTTGTTTAACACCTTTCAAGTCAGCAATGGTCATTTCAAATTGGGCAATGCGATCGAAAATTTCCCGACAAGTCGCCAGTAACTCTCTTCCCGCCTCCGTCAAATACAAACGTTTACCTACCTGTTCAAATAGCGGTAAACCAACAGACTTAGACAGCTGTTTTACCTGCATGGAAACAGTAGGTTGAGTTAAAAACAACTCTTCAGCGGCGCGGGTAAAACTCCCATGACGAGCCGCCGCTTCAAATACTTTTAGTTGATGAAGTGTGGTATGCTTCAAAAACCACTCTCCTAAAAAGCGCAAACTATAGATTATAGTCTATCACAATTATCAATAACAATGACTTTTCATTATGTAAAGTTCCAGCTATGATGAGTTCACCGGCAAGAGCGTAAGACATCTTCCACAAGGCGTTGCACAAAATGGACATGAAATTCTGCGGGCTGCCTGAACTTATTATCCCAAGTGCTTGGCTAACACCAAATACTCGTAAGTCTACCCACAAGAATCATGCTTCAGATGTGCAGCGCTTTTATTTCTTGCCTCATTCAACTTCTTCTGGGACGGGAACAGGTAATTTAGCTAAATCAGGTAATTGGAGTAACTCTTTCTCGGTTTCTTTGACAGCGACGGGTAACATAACAGGTTGAGGTTTCTCGATCCAGCAGCTGGCGACAGGCAAAGTTTGTTCCAAATCATCCAGAGGTCGCGGAATCACCATCACAGCGTTTAATTCTCCGATCCGTTCCGCTTCGTACATTCCGGCTTCCACAGCCATAGCTACGTTAGCCACTGTACCCCGGATAATTGCCGTACAAAGCCCTGCACCTATTTTCTCATAAGATGCCAGTTGAACATCAGCAGCTTTCAACATTGCATCACAAGCGCCTACCATCGCCGGGAAACCTCTAGTTTCCAGCAAACCGATCGCTTGATTACTTAAACGGCTGTAACCGTTAGCTTCCGAAAGCTGGGATAAACGATGACCGATCGGCAACACCACTTCTAAATTAGGTAAAGGTCGAGGAATCACCAATTTAGAAAGTAATTGACCAAACTTTTCCGCAGTCTCAGCCCCAGCTTCCACAGCCAAACGGACATCAGAAATCCTACCTCGGACGATCGCAGTACATTGACCACTACCAATCTTCTCATAACCTACCAAAGCTACTCCCGCAGACTTCAACATCATATCCGCGCAGCCAACAATCGCAGGAAAACTGCCAGTTGATACCAGTCCTAAAGCCATATCCCGGAAATCTTCGCGTCCGTTCGCTCCCTGAAATCGCATTTTAACCTCCCTGTAGTTGCTAGTCGTCAGTCGTTAATCATCAGAAATTCAAAGACTAACACCTAAAAACTAACAACTATTCAGCCTTCCCGTCCTGATCTGGTGGCTTAAATGATTGATTATGGGGAAAAAGTGTCAACAGTAGCCGATTCAAGTGTAGTTGTCCGTAAACTTGCACGGAAGCATTAGTTGGGATTTCCACTTCCAGCTGAGTTGCTTGCGGTTGAGGTGGCGGTTGAGGTTGAGGTTCACTAGTAACTTCCGAAACCCGAGCATTATCAGTAGTTTTTTCCGGTTCTAGCGGTTCACTCTCTACACTCAAGTCGTGATTTTCTGGAGTAGGCGTAACAGGTGGTTCAGGTTTAATATCGCTTTTAACTTCTGGAGGTGTTGGCGATTCATGAGGTACGGGCGATTCATGAGGTACAGGCGATTCATGAGGTACAGGCGATTCATGAATCGCCCCTACTTCGGTAGCTATCACATCCAGAGTTGAGCGACTTCTATCCCCAATCAAAGAACCGGAAGATATAACTTGCTTCGACTCAACTGAACTATACAAAAGAGTTGTACAAGAACCAACACAAGCATTTGCCCCGATCTTACCCGCACCTACTACCAACACACCCGCACCTAAAACGGCTCCCGTTTCAACTTCTAAACTGCCCTCTTGAGCATGAATAATTGTCCCCATACCGATACAAACACCAGCGGCAATCACAATGCGGCTATTTGGCTCTGCTGCTAGTAAAACCCCAGGCCCGATGACTGCACTGGGATCAATCTTTACATCGCCACTTACGTAAGATTGCGGATTACAAAGCGGTTGCAGTGGCGGCGAATACATTAGAAATTTAACCTCTTCAGCTTATATAAGGCTCTAGGGGTAGGGGGGCAGGGGGGCAGGGGGGCAGAGGGGAAACTCTCCCCATCTCCCCATCTCCCCATCTCCCCATCTCCCAAACTAGGGCTTTTGGATCACTTGTTCCAACACACGCCGCTTCGCTTTGGAATCAATGCCAATCAAGCGCACGTATTCGCCTTTATGTTCAGAGAGGCAAGCTTCTATTGCTGCGATCGCTTCCCGTTCGCTACTTGATTGAATGGGGGCGCAACTTTGCCAAGAACTAGTGCGGAAACGCCGCTGATCGGCATATTCCATACCCACACGATGTCCTTGTGCCAGCAGATTTTTCACTTGTTCAACCACATCCCGGCTCAAGCTAGAAGTTGCCACACTGCTAGCTGTAACAGTTGCACTACCGTTAGAGTAGTTGCTGCTGGTAGTTACAGCTTTAGCAGTTTGAGCAGGTGCTTTGCCGTTGGGACGTTGAATAATCATTTCCAATACACGGCGCTTGGCTTTTGGATCGATGCCGATTAAGCGGACATATTCTCCAGCGTGACTTTCGATACAGCCTTCCAATGCTGAGACTACTTCAGCTTCTCTGTTGCTGTCGATCGGAGAACAACTATGCCAAGAACTAGTGCGGAAGCGGCGTTCGTCTGCGTGCTCAGTACCAATCCGGTAGCCTTGCGCTAACAGATTACGGACGCGATCGACCACTTCAGCACCCAGTCCAGAACTAGAACTTGCTGCATAGCTACTGCTCGAAGCCGCTGATTTAAACGCAGTAGACTTACTTACTTGGGGCGCTTTGCCATTAGGACGTTGAATAATTGTTTCTACTACCCGTCGTTTCGCTTTCGGGTCAATCCCAATTAAGCGAACATATTCCCCAGCATACTCATCTAAACTTGATTCTAAAGCGGAAATTACTTCCGATTCCCGATTCGCTTGAATGGAAGCGCCGCTATTCCAAGAACTGGTGCGGAAACGCCGTTCATCAGCGTGTTCGGTGCTAATGCGATAGCCTTGAGCCAGCATTTGACGCACTTGTTCGTGGACATCTGAACTTAAACGCATACTTTTCACCTGACCGTTGCCGTTACTAGATCCTTTACTTGCTTTTGAGTCAACTTGTTCATCCCGCAGATTAGTCATACAAGCTATATCCGCAGCGCAGCGATATCCCGTCCGCAAAGCTTCGTTGATTCCGACTACGTGATGAGCAAATTCCATATCAGATGCTTGCACGTCTGGCAAGCGATCGGCCTGTTGTTGATTGGTAATCACCGATCCAGAAGGGATATATTTCCCCGGTGGAACTTCCACATCCTGAATCAAAGCGTGCATCATCACAATGCAGCCATGACCCACCCTCGCGTTGAAAATAGTGGAGCGAAAGCCTATAAAACAATCATCTCCCACATAAGCAGGGCCGTGAATCAAAGCCATGTGAGCGATCGAACAGTTCTTCCCGATCCACACCGAGTAGCTTTTTTGGTCATCCCCAACTACTCGACCTTGCTCTAAACCATGAATTACAACACCATCTTGAATATTGGTACTATCTCCAATGTAAAAAGGAGTACCTTCATCTGCCCGGATCGAAGTGTGAGGCGCAATCAAAACATTCGCACCAATTTGCACATCCCCAATTATGTTGGAAAAGGAATGTACATAAGCAGTTTCATGTATTTTTGGCTCGGCTAAGCTTCGCGACCAAGGTGTTGGCGGGGCAGCAATGCTGCGGACTACCATAACGGGAATACCTCTGAACTGAAGAACGAACATGATTTGTCATTTGTCATTGGTCATTTGTTCACTCTTTACCAATGACTAATGACTAATGACTAATGACTACCAATAACCGAACTAACGGTCTTGGTCTTTCTTGCTGTAAAGCAGGCGATTGTCGATATTTATCGTGTCAATAATCGCCACTACCAAAGCATCGAGTGGGCGAGTCTCATTACCGGAAGCAATGCGGGCCGCACTACCCCGGCTAACGAGTACCCACTCATCCAGCCCAGCCCCCACAATATCTGCTGCTACCTCGTAGCCCGGAAGTAGCTTGCCTTCCTCATCTACAAATTGCAATAAGAGTAACTTTGCTCCGCGTAGAGAGGGGTCTTTTTGGGTACTGACAACTGTGCCACGAACTTTGGCTATCTGCATTTTCTATGGTCTGTTATATGGGCGAATGCCGCTCACGCTTTCCCGGAACTGTTCTACTGCTTCGGTGTAACGAATCGGTAATACATATTCTAAGTTTTCATGGGGACGGGCAATGATGTGAGTCGATAAAACTTGACCACCATTTACTCGCTTCACAGAATCTACACCCGCAGAGACAGAAGCTTGCACTTCCGAAACATCGCCTCTGACGATAACTGTTACCCGACCACTACCGATCTTTTCATAACCCACTAGAGTTACACGGGCAGCTTTAACCATCGCGTCTGCTGCTTCTACAACAGCGGGAAAACCGAGAGTTTCAATCATTCCTACTGCAATTGCCATTGGTTTTATTCCTTAGTTAAATAATCTTTACTTGCAAACAATCTGATTGGTCATTGGTTATTGGTCATTAGTCATTGGTGAAGATTTTTACAAATGACTAATCACAGATGACAAATGACTGCTTAAGTTCGGAACTGTTCTACCGCTTCGGTGTAACGAATCGGTAAGACGTACTCCAAGTTTTCGTGGGGACGAGCAATGATGTGAGTGGAAACTACTTCACCTCCATTGACTCGCTTCGCTGCTTCTATCCCAGCAGAAACGGAGGCTTGTACTTCCGAAACGTCGCCGCGCACGATTACTGTCACTCTGGCGCTACCGATTTTTTCATAACCCACTAATGTAACACGGGCGGCTTTAACCATAGCATCGGCTGCTTCCACGACAGCCGGAAAGCCTTTCGTTTCAATCATTCCAACAGCAATTGGCATTTCTATCTCCTACCGGATAAGCGTAAGTACTCTTGCTAGGCAGTACTGAATAATTTTTTGACGGGAGTTGCTATTTTTTTTACAGCTAAAGCAAATATTTTCTTTAGCATTTCCAATATTAAGAATAGAGAAGTATGGTACCCTTGACAATATTAATTAAAATGATATTTGTTAATCATTTATATTAAAAAAACTTAACATTTAGCTGGAGGAAGAACACATTTGGGATTTTTCCCCAATAGCTGTGCGGAGTAATGGATAATATTAAAAAATTTAAAGGATTATTTTTAGATGACTCAGTTTCTCCTAGAAACAAGTTGGTGGGTGCCGATATATGGACTAATCGGGTCTGTATTGACTATACCTTGGTCAACAGGGATGATCCGGCGGACAGGCCCTCGACCGGCTGCTTACTTTAATTTGTTGATGACTGTGCTGGCTTTTGTGCATGGCTCGGTGATCTTTCGGCTAACTTGGAATCAGGAACCAGTGGCGATCGTATTTCATTGGTTTCAAGCCGCAGGTCTAGATTTATCCTTTGCCTTAGAAATCTCTTCGGTAACAGTAGGGGCAATGGAGTTAATCACAGGTCTGAGTTTTATGGCCCAGATGTTTGCCTTGGGATATATGGAAAAAGACTGGGCAATGGCGCGTTTTTTTACGCTGATGGGCTTTTTTGAAGCGGCAATGAGTGGGTTAGCCATTAGTAATTCGCTGTTTCTCAGTTATGCTTTATTGGAAATGCTGACTCTTTCTACCTATTTGCTGGTTGGTTTTTGGTATGCCCAACCTTTGGTGGTGACAGCAGCGAGAGATGCTTTCTTGACTAAGCGGGTGGGAGATGTGCTGCTGCTAATGGGAGTGGTGGCATTGGCAACGATGGCAGGTAGTTTAAATTTCCCTGATTTGTATGATTGGGCGGAAACGGCAAATTTAAATCCTGTGGTGGCTACTTTATTAGGTTTGGCTTTAATTGCAGGGCCTACAGGTAAATGTGCTCAGTTCCCGCTGAATTTGTGGTTGGATGAGGCGATGGAAGGGCCAAATCCGGCTTCGATTTTGCGAAATTCGGTGGTGGTGGCTTGCGGGGCTTATGTGTTGATTAAGCTTCAGCCTGTGTTAAATGTTTCGCCTGTGGCTTTGAATGCTTTGATTGTGATTGGGGCGGTGACGGCTGTGGGCGCTTCTTTGGTGGCAATGGCACAAATTGACATTAAGCGGGCTTTGTGTCATTCGACGAGTGCTTATTTGGGGCTGGTGTTTATTGCTGTGGGGACGCAGTGGACTGGTTTTGCTTTGATGTTGTTGTTTGCTCATGCGATCGCTAAAGCTTTATTATTCATGAGCGTAGGTTCGATCGTTCTGACTACTAATGGGCAAAACCTCACAGAAATGGGCGGTTTAGGGCCGAAAATGCCTGCAACGACTACGGCTTTTGTGGTGGGTAGTGCGGGTTTAGTGGGATTATTGCCTTTAGGCGGTTTTTGGGCTTTGCGTTTGGGAATGGATGATTTCTGGACAGAAAGACCTTTTTTAGTAGTAGTTTTGTTGTTGGTTAATTGCTTAAGTGCGGTTAATTTAACCCGTGTTTTTCGGTTAGTATTTTTAGGCAAAACTCAAGCAAAAACTCGTCGTGCCCCGGAAGTTCCTTGGCAAATGGCAGTGCCAATGGTTTCTTTGAGTATTGTTACTTTGTTAGTTCCGGTGATGATGCAGCGGTTGTCTCTGCTACCTGGATGGGCTTATGTGAATCAAACTGCTCTTTTACTATTGTGTTTTTCGGGGTTAGTTGGCATAGTTTTGGGAGGAATTATTAATCTGCCAAGAAATTGGTCTAGATCGACTAAATCTCCTTTGCGATTTCTGCAAGATTTGTTGGCTTACGACTTTTACTTGGAGAAAGTGTATCGTTTAAGTGTGGTGTTTGCTGTTAGCCAAATTTCGCGGTTAAGTAATGCGATCGATCGCTATGTAATTGATGGTTTGGTTAACTTAGTTGGTTTAGCCACAATTTTTAGCGGGGAAAGTCTCAAATACAGTATCTCTGGTAAATCTCAATTTTATTTGCTGACTATCTTAGTCGGAGTTAGCTTTTTCGGTTTCTTGATGATTTGGCTGTTCGATCAGGCAACATTTAGAGAAATTTTAGCAAGATTAGTTCTGGGGTAAAATGGATAAACTAGTTATTGGTCATTGCTCATTGGTGAGTGAAAAAGTAAGTCAATTGTTAAGTTAAACAACAAATGAAAAATGACAAACTTAGGAGAAAAACAAGATAAATGCTTAGTGCGTTAATTTGGCTGCCGATATTAGGTGCCGCGATCGTAGCTTTTTTGCCGGGAAATATACCAGCGAAATTTACACGCCAAATTAGTTTCGCAATTAGTTCTGCTGCTTTGATTTGGTCGTTATTAATAGCAATTCAGTTTAGCCCCGGAAATAATTCTCAACAGTTTATCGAGTTTTTACCTTGGATTGATAGCTTGGGGCTTAACTACAGTCTGGGTGTTGATGGGTTGTCTTTGCCTTTGCTAGTTCTGAATAGTTTATTGACTTGTTTTGCTATCTACATTACAGATGAAAACATTACTAGACCGAGATTTTATTACTCTCTAGTGTTGTTGTTAAATGCTGGTGTTACAGGGGCTTTCTTGTCTCAAGATTTGTTGCTATTTTTCTTGTTCTATGAGTTAGAACTTGTTCCCCTTTATTTCTTAATTGCGATTTGGGGAGGTGCGCGAAGAGGCTATGCAGCAATTAAATTTTTGCTTTATACAACGGTTTCGGGAATTTTATTACTAGCAGCGTTTTTGGGTGTGGTTTGGTTTAGTGGTTCTTCCAGTTTTGCTTATGAACCTTTACGCACTCATAGTTTACCGTTAGGCACTCAATTGTTACTTTTGGGCACTATTTTAGTGGCTTTTGGTATTAAAATTCCCCTCGTACCTTTGCACACTTGGCTACCTGATGCCCACGTGGAAGCTTCGACTCCAATTTCTGTATTATTGGCGGGTGTATTGTTGAAATTGGGAACTTATGGTTTGCTGCGGTTTGGGTTAAGTTTGTTCCCGGAAGCTTGGCAAAGTTTAGCGCCTAGTTTAGCTATTTGGGCGGTGGTGAGTGTGCTTTATGGGGCGTTTACGGCGATCGCACAAACTGATATGAAAAAGATGGTAGCTTATAGTTCGATCGCGCACATGGGCTACATTCTTTTAGCTAGCGCCGCTGCTACACCTTTAAGTTTGTTGGGTTGTTTATACCAAATGATTAGTCACGGTTTAATCTCCGCTTTGCTATTTATTGTAGTTGGCGTAGTTTACAAAAAAACCGGAACTCGTGATATTAATTTGCTTTGCGGTTTATTGAACCCAGAAAGAGGTTTACCGATAATTGGAACCTTGATGATTGTTGGAGTAATGGCGAGTGCTGGTATTCCAGGAATGCTAGGTTTTATTTCGGAATTTTTGATTTTCCGAGGTAGTTATGAAGTTTTCCCGATTGCAACTTTGCTTTGTATGATTGGAACAGGTTTGACTTCGGTTTATTTCTTACTTTTGGTGAACCGAGTGTTTTTTGGTCGCCTTTCGGAGAAAGTTTTAGACTTACCTCAAGTACAATGGTCTGAGAGAATACCCGCTGCTATTTTGGCAGGAATTATCATCCTTTTCGGAATTGTACCAGATTGGTTGGGTCGGTGGACAGAAGCAACTACAACGGCGATGATTAATCCTGAACCTGCGATCGGAAAAATTATTCCGGCGGTCAGTGTTTCGGAAAAAAAATTTCCTTAAAATATAAATATTGGGTAGAGAAGTAAAATCATTTTTAAGTTCTCTACTCAATAGCAAATCATAAATAAAATATCTTTAATATTCAGGAGTTAAACATGAAAACTACCAATTTTAAAACTAAAACCCATCCGTTAACAGCGTACATCGATCGCTTAAAATCCGGCGATGCTTTATTGGTAGATACACCAGAGAATGTATTGGAAGTTGTCGGAATTCTCAAAAGTTATGGTGTTGTATTAGATGCTTATCAAAAAAATCTTACTTACATTGCAGACAATCAATTTTTAGAGCTTTTCCCATTTTTTAAATACTTTGATGGCGACATTAATTTACCCAAATTATTGCGTCATTGGTGGCATGACAGAATAAATTTTGAATACGCCGAATATTGCATGAAAACCATGATGTGGCATGGCGGCGGCGGGTTAGATAAATATTTAGATACTCCAGAATTTCAGGAAAGGGCGAGAAAAGCTATTGATGCAAAAATTAAAAGTATTTTGCCGATTCGATTAATCGATCGCTTATTCCCCGAATTTCTGTTAGAACAAGTGCGCCAACAAGCTTATTACAGCGGTTTGGGGCAATTTTGGAATGTGATGGCAGAGATTTTTCTCACCATGTCCGATCTCTACGATCAAGGTAAAATTACCACCATTCCCGAAGTAGTCGATCACATTTTAAAGGGTTTAGTAGCAGCGGCAAATAAACCAATTACTTACGCGGTTACAATTGATAAACAAGTGTATGAAATTATCCCCAAATCTGTCGGTTTAACCTTCTTGATGGATACAGCTGTTCCCTATGTGGAAGCTGTTTTCTTCCGAGGAACTCCTTTTCCGGGAACAGTTTCTTATAATGCCCAAGCATATCAAATTTCCCCGGATCAAAGTAGGTTTGAATATGGGGCGTTATATGCAGATCCTTTACCCATTGGAGGTGCGGGAATACCACCGACTTTGTTGATGCAAGATATGCGGCATTTTCTGCCAGATTACTTGCATAATGTTTACAAAAAAACTAAGCGTAAAGAAGATGATCTGCGAGTGCAAATTTGTATCAGCTTCCAAAAGTCAATGTTTTGTGTGACAACAGCAGCAATTTTAGGTTTAGCACCTTATCCTTTGGATACAACCGATCCGACAGAACAAAAAGCTAATCAGAAGTATTTAGAAGGTTGGATGGATAGATTTTTAACTTCTCGTTTGATGGTTGCCAATAGCGATCCAAATGCTTGTTTGTACAATAGAAATTCAGAAATGTCTGAATCTAAATAGCTTGTTGTGAACACTTGAGTGTTCTTAATTAAAAGTTGGATTATCCCTTTCTAATTCTTGGAAATATTTAACTGTTTTCACCTTCAATTCCAAAGTTGCATCTTCATCACAAACGATAATGCTTCGAGGATGTAATTGTAATGCGGAAACAGTCCAAAAATGATTTACTCCTTGTTCTATGGCGTGGTGTAGGGCGATCGCTTTATGATAACCTTGAACTAAAATCATCACTTCAAAAGCATCTAAAATCGTCCCTACACCTACGGTTAAAGCAGATTTCGGAACTTGGTTAATATCTCGATCAAAAAACCGCGCATTTGCTAACAAAGTGCTGTAAGTCAAAGTTTTTAATCTTGTCCGAGATTCTAAAGAGGAACCGGGTTCATTAAAAGCGATATGTCCATCTTCACCCATGCCACCAATAAATAATTCAATCCCACCATAAGCCTTAATTTTATCCTCATAATTTTGACATTCCGCTGCAACATTTTCAGCATTTCCGTTGAGAATATGAATGTTTTCTCTGGGAATATCAATGTGATTAAAAAAGTTTTGATACATATAATAATGGTAACTTTGGGGATGATCTTCTGCTAACCCGACATATTCATCCATGTTAAAAGTCACCACATTTTTAAAACTCAAATCTCCTTGGCGGTGAAATTGAATTAACTTTTGGTACATTTTTAAAGGTGTACTTCCTGTAGGTAAACCCAACACAAAGGGTTTATCAGCTGTAGGTTGAAATTTGTTGATGCGTTGTTTCACATAATTTGCTGACCAATTGGCAACAGCTTCGGGAGATTCACAAATAACTAATTGCATAATTAAGTACCTGATTAAATTTGTGTTTTTACCCAGATCCCCGACGAAAGCAGAAGTTGTCGGGGATCTAGATTCAGTTTCTTCTTTGGCGGGGTTTTTCTTCTGTTGGCGGAGGTGTTTCTTTTTTCGATTCTTCTGTTGATGTTTCAGGTGTAGGAGTTGGCTGAATTTCTTGTTGTTTCCATTCGGATAAAGGACGATTTACCGCATTCTGAAAGTTTATTGGTACTAATAAGATATCTAAGGGTTTTGTTAGTTGTGTCGGTGGATCGGCAACGGCATATAAAGCTGTATTGTTATAGTTAAGATTACCCAAAATTAGTTGATGTTTTTTGCCGTTATTTAAAGTGACTTCTACAGTAGCTAAGGGTTTATCTATGCCATCTTCAATGCGGGGATCTGCAATTATGCGATCGCCTTTTGCCGTAGCTAATTCATTAAGTAAAAAAGCTACATAAGCTTCATTTGCTGGCATTTCAGTTAACAATTTTACTTCATCTTTTTGACTCGGCATTAATTGCCAAAAAGCTAAGGCTAAATCTTCGGGAAGTTCGGTTTCTTGGCGAGATCTTCTTCTCCTTCTCGGTGTTTCTGAAGATTCAGGAGTTTTAGTTTCTGGATTTTTAGTTTCTGCGGAAGATTCAGGAGTTTTAGTTTCTAGATTTTTAGTTTCTGCGGAAGATTCAGGAGTTTTAGTTTCTGGATCTTTGGTTTCTGCGGAAGGTTCAGGAGTTTTAGTTTCAGCAGTTTGATACTTTTCTAACACTTTTACTGTCCATTTAGGTTCAGAAGAAGTGCTACCTGCTTGCGGTTTTACGCGGTCAAATTGTAGCTTGTATTCTTTAGTTTTCAAAACTACATTTTGTACATCGTTTTCGGCAAAATCAAAGATGCGATTTTCCCGCAGTTTTGCTGCTTCTCTTCTGGGTCTACCTTCGACTTCCCAAATATAAACAATACCGCCAAACATTAAGGCAACTAACATCAAAACCAAAGTAGATTTTTGAAATTTCATTCTACATTCTCTCTCCTTATTGTTGACTGCTACTGCTAACGTCGCCGCCACCACATAAATCCAGCTATTAACAAACCTAGAAAAGGTACAATTATTATTGACAACCAAGATAAGAAACTAGCTTGTAAAGTTGTGATGTTAAGGCGGCGGTTTTTGGGTTCTTTTGGACTAATGGAAAGTAATCGATCGTCTTGTTGACTTAACCAACTAATCGAGTTTAAAAATACATCTCCGTTGATTTGTTGGGAGAATAAACCATCGACGGCAAAATCAGTATTTCCTAATACCACCATTCGAGTTTCTTGTAATGGTTTATCTGATTTATTTTGTTGATTTGGTGTTGGAGATGATTGAGGCGTTGCAGATTCAATGGGTCGAGATAAAGCGATTCCTAAGATTAATGGCCCTTGCCGATCGCTTTCTGCATTAAATTCTATTTGATCTGGGTTACTTTCTGCCCAACTTTGTTCTGAAGTTAACAGTAAAGGGGTTGATTTCACATTTTCTATAAGTTTTACCACATTGATTGCTCTAGCAGAAGGGTAAAATGAATAACGATTTTGAAATCCTTCGGTAATTGGATGATTCCCATAACTACTAACTAAAGCAGCTGTTTTGCCTAAAGCTGATACTTGAAACTCCGAATCATTGACTACTATGCGATCGTCAATTCCGATTCCCCAATCTTGTAAAATTGGTTCTAACCCAGAAGACTTAGTGTTTTTATCTACTGTTACCAGTAAGTTTCCCCCACGTTTTTGATACTCTTTTAAAGCGGTTACTTCCGCCTCAAAAAGTGCTTGTTGCGGTGCAGCTATTACTACTAAAGTTGCATCTTTGGGAACTTCTTTAGTTTCTGCTAACTTTAATGGTTCAACTTGAAAATTTTTATCTTTTAAAGCTTGTACCGCCTCGGATAAACTGCCATCTTTTGTTTCTAAAGACCTTTCTCCATGACCTTGTAAAAAGTAGACTTTTGCTGTGCGATCGCTTTTAATCTGTTGAATAGCATTAGTAATTGTTTGTTCTGTAAGCGGTTCTGCTTCTCTCACTCTTTGCAAATATTGGCGCTTTTCACCAACTTCTAAATAAACCTCACCTACATCCTTTACTCCGAACTTTTTCGCTAGTCCTGGGTTATTATTAGGATCTACATATTCAAAGCTAAAATTTGCTCCTTGGCGGCGATAATTTTCCAACAATTCTTTATCTTGGGGAGACTGCGTTTGGTCAAAAATCCACACCTTTACAGGTTGATTCAAATTCCTGACTAATTGTTGAGTTTCAGGTGATAAAGTAAATAAGTTATTTTCAGTTAAATCTAATCGATAATTGTAGCGATTTCCCAAAAAGTTAATTAACCCCAAAATTACCACAAATCCTAACATTGCAAATGCCGCATTAGTCCCTGCTTGGGTGGAACGTTTACCCCAAAATGCTTGTCCTGGCGAAGTTAAATCGTTATTTCCTTGTAATACTAACCAAATGCCAATGGCAACTATACCAGTAATTATTAATCCTAAACTTATGGGCTCCCAGTTGCCAATTACTGCCATAGCTGACAACCCCATAAATAGCAGGAATAACCCGACAAACAACAGGTATTTTGTAGATTTATTACTAAATTTGAAGGTTTTCATTTGCTGCTAATTTTGGTAAATTGGACAAATTTTAATCCCCGATTTTTTAGGATCTTTGGAACCGGAATGTATCCACTGACTGAGCAGTTAAAAACACTCCTAATATGATGTAACTAGCAAATAAAATTATGCTGCTAGTATCAAGAATCCCTTGAACTAAAATACTAAAATGGGTCAACAAAGATAAATGAGTTAAAGCTGCGCCAACAGGCCCGCTAATACTTTTACCAATTAAGTCCAAAATCCACAAGGACATAATTAAGACAAAGGTAAAAATTGCTGCTAATAAAGTGCTATCAGTCAGCGAAGAAATAAACATTCCCAAGGATAAAACGCTGGCGGCGAGTAAGATTAATGCCAAAAATCCCATCAGTGGTACAGTTGGTTGAACTGGGGGAGTTGAACTGCTAAAAGCGATCGCCTGATACAACCACAAAGGCGCAATCATAAAAATAAAAAATGTCAGTGCGCCTAACAATTTCCCCACTGCTACTGACCAATTAGTAATTGGCGAAGTTGCTAACAATTCCAATGTACCTCGTTTGCGTTCTTCTGCATAAAGTCCCATTGAAAGCATCGGTAACACAAACAATGCCAGGGAACTCATGACGTTACCCAAAAATAACTGTTGAAAAGTATAAGGTAAATCTACTGGCGGTGCATTTGCTCCCAATTGTTGATCGCGAAAAGCAACTTGAGCAATTAAACCTTGTTGCGGATCGAGGAGAATATAAACAAACATTAAACCAGAAATAATCCAGAACACAGAGGCGATCGAGTATGCTAAAGGAGAAGCAAAATAGCTTTGTAATTCTCTGCGATAAATAGCCATAATATTCGCTAAAATCACCTGCATTTATCCTTCCTCCGACTTTTTCTCTGCATCTTCTGTCACAATTTCTAACTCAGCAACTTCTGTTTTCTCTGACTCAAATTCGGTTACTATTGATGACTCATCCACCGGATTTTCTTGAGTCAAATTTCTCACTTCTGACTTATTTTCTGACTCTAAATCAGTCACTACTGCTGACTCATCAACTTGATTGTTTTGGTTCAAATTTGTCACTTCCGGCTGATTTTCCGACTCTAAATCAGTCACTACTGCTGACTCATCCCTCGGACTTTCTTGAGTTAAACTTGTCACTTCTTCTTGATTTTCCGACTCTAAATCAGTTACTAATGCTGACTCATCGCCCGGAGTTTCTTCGGTTAAATTTGTCACTTCTTCTTGATTTTCCGACTCAGTAATTTCTGAGATTTTGCTTACAGCTTCACTGCTACTAATTTTCTCTGAAGTCGTTAATTTCAAGAAAACTTGTTCCAAGCTAGCACGAGTCCGACGCATTTCATACAAACCCAAACCAGAGCCAACTAAAGCCGCTGCAATTTCCCTACCAATTTCCTCTCCTGGTGCTGAAACTACTCGATAAAGACCGCGATTTTTTGGTAAGAACATTCCGCTACTTACTGGCAAAGATTCTACCAAACTTACTCCCGAAAGCAAGCGCAACCTTGACAAAATAATTTCTTGCTCTCCCTCAATTTCCAACTCGTAACCTGTGCCACCAACTAAATTTGCCTCTAAGTTTTCCGGGGTATTAGTTGCGACAATTTTACCGCGATTAATAATGGTGACTCGGCTGCAAGTCATACTCACTTCTGGCAAAATGTGAGTAGAAAGAATGATCGTGTGACTGCCAGCCAAACTCTTAATTAAATTCCGCATTTCGATAATTTGTCGCGGGTCTAAACCGACCGTTGGTTCATCTAAAATTAAGGCAGGTGGGTCATGAACGATCGCTTGAGCAATACCAACTCTTTGGCGAAAACCCTTAGAAAGCTTGCGAATTAAAACTTGGCGCTTTTCTTCCAGATTGCAACGTTTGATGGCTGAATTTACTTTACCAGCGCGATCGCCCGCTGGCACACCCTTAATCCGCGACACAAAATAAAGAAACCCCTCCACCGTCATATCAGGATACAGAGGCGGTAATTCCGGCAAATAACCAATCCTTTGCCGCACAGCCATCGAATCCTCATGGACATCATACCCCGCAATTCGCGCCGTGCCACTCGTCGCAGGTAAATAACCCGCCAAAATCCGCATTGTAGTTGTTTTTCCGGCTCCATTTGGCCCCAAAAACCCGACAATTTCTCCCGGTTCTACCGCAAAAGAGACATCCTGGATAGCTGGGGATGAGCCATAGATTTTGGTCAAATTTTCCACTTCAATCATTTAACCTTACTCCAGGAAGTTGCCAATCCCGTTTACACTAAACAATCGTTTGCACAAAATACACTAAAAACAGCTTGAGCATTGTACAACGATCGCAGATCCTCCTTGACAAACTTTACGGCGATTCTGTGGCGAGCAAATGGCAGATGTATGTCAATTACTTGACATTGTTGCCACTGAAACTTACAACAGTTATCACCTTAATCAAGAAAGGGAGCAAGCGAAAGACCTATTCTACAAGATTAGGACTGAACACTTTAGGGTGCAACTTATTCTCAACCCTGATTCATTTCCCAACCAAACCTAACTAATAGCTAATGAGCGAACCAGGCAAAAGCTCTATAGGAAATAACAATGACGCAGCAGCACAAGTCGCAGCTTGGCTGTTGGGTAACTACTATTTTGACTTAAGGGGCTACCAACCCTGTGAACTAGTAGAAAGTTGGCTGAACTATTACCCTGGTAATTGGTTGCGTCTAGCAGTAATTGAAGCACTTTACCAAGGACGCTACAAAGCCGTTTCCGTAGAGCAAATATTAAATATTTGGCACAGGCGCAACCAAGCCCTTTATCATTTCAACTATGAGTTTGAAAGCTTAATTTGCAGCAAATTACCCCCGGAACTCACACAGATATTCTCCATTGGTGTCAGCAATACCGCTGCTCCCATGACATCATTAACTGATTCGGAACTAAAACCAGAGGAAAATTCTCTCCCTATTTCCCAACCTTTTGAGGTGTTGGCTCAGTCTCCCCCACCTTCAGCAAAACCAACTCTCCCAGTCATAGAAACCGAAACCGAAGAAACTCAACCCGACTCATGTTCTCGCGCCACGCCAACCCCGCAAACAACTAATTTGGACTACGAGTATCAAACCATGATTACAGAGGAGGAAAATATTTCTCCTAGTCAACACTCTACTGATTATTTTAGCGATCGCTTCACCGACACCTACCCCTTCCCCGACTTATTCACCAAACTCAAAGCCCTGGCTCTCCAACATCAACAACTAATCAATCAGCAACAGCAACAAATCTAAAGACAGGGGGACTCTGGGATTTCTCAGAGCAGGAAACAGAAATTTAGCGAAATTTGGCGTTTTCAATCGATATTTGATGGAATTGAGTTATCACTCAGATCTTGCACTCCTGAGCTCCCGCCTCCATTCTTCGTTCCCTGGTTGAACCTGGGAACGAGGATGTGGGAGGTGGAACCTCCCTTCGTCCCCTGCTCCCTTCGTCCCGAGAGCACCTGAAGCTTAACTCTTCACTTCTGCCGCATTAGCAGCAGCGGGAGCAGTAGTAACGCCTAAGCGAATTTCTGAGCAAAAAGAAGCCATGCTGAAGCCGCCGAAGCGTTTTAAAATGCTGGTGCGAAGGCGTAAGTTAGGGCTAGCAAACCAAATACGTTCTTCAGAGTACATGGTTTCATATTCGGTAATTAGCGTCATTGCGCCGTCACTACTCATAATGTAGCGTCCGGCAACTCCCGCTTTTTCCGCGTAACCTACATCGCGCAATAATTTGCCTTCACCAGGTTTATCGGCATCGGGAACTGGTACTAACACAGAAGAACCAGTGTGTTTTTCTTGATCCCATTCCATTGTGCCGTCCCAACTGACTCTCGCACCGCCCCAAGCTAAACTAGGGTCAATTTCATGCTCTTGGCATAGTTTGATCACTTCTGGATCGTTGGCTGGTAGCATTTCAATTCTGATGTCTGATTTGCCACTTTCTGATTGTTTAAATGCCAAGTGGTGACTAGTGCGTTGGGAAAACCACTTACCCGCACTCATTTCAAAGAATTCTTTAATGTCCATGAATCAAATAACTGGCGCGTTTTTAACCTGATAATTTGACATCCTCACCGACCTATAAAGGTACGGTGATTCCTCACCAAGCGACACCCTAAAGGAATCGTCTCTGAATGGGGTTGACGCTTCACCAAGCACTGCCTGAATCAGGTCTTACACGCTCTCCACGCCCGTTTTAAGTCTCGGAATGCCCTGCCGCGACTGACGAACAATATTCTTAAAACTGTTTTTGCGTCCAAGGATGAGCGTTTTATTTACCATTGCCTTTTCCGCTTTCTCTACGCCTGCTCTCACGCCCTGCTGTTTCACCGTGTCTTGAGCCTAGAGGGGGCTTATGTATTCACCAAAATTATTCTACCAAAAGTCGCCCTAAAAGGGCGAGGCTTGTATCCCTTATTTTTGGTCAATCTTAAGCGATTTGTTCGGCCAAAAATTAACGACAATCCCAATCGAAACTTTCTGCCTTTCTCAACTATTGTCCTAGCCGTTGCAGAGAAATAGTTGCGGCTATTGAAACTTGGGAGTGAGGATCTTTTTCCAGATATTTAAGTGCGGGAATGCTTTTAGGATGAGGAAGATGACCTAATGCTTCGGCTAATCTTTGTCTGACCAACCAATCTGGAGATTGAGCAAATTTTAAAATTTGATCGACTGCTTGTGTGGCTTTGATTTCTCCTAAAGCTGCGATCGCAGCTTGTTGCAACACCACTTCCTCAGATTCTAGCGCCTGAACTAAAATTTCCTTGGCCCTTGGATCTTTCAGGTTTCCTAACGAAACAGCCGCACTAAACCGCACTAACCAATCTGTGTCTTCGTAAAAAGCACGGGAAAGCGGTTCAAATGCCCGCCGATCTTCCAAGTAACCTAGCGCACCCGCTGCATCCGCACGAATTCCGTAGTCTGGATCGCTCTCTAGTAATTTTACTAGTATCGGGTAGCATTCTTCAGTTTGCTTCAAGCCTAAAGCAAATACCGCCATTGAGCGAATTTGCAGATTTTCATCATCCAAAACTTTTTTAATTAAGGGTACTGCTTCGTTCGCTGGTACATCCCGCAACGACGCTAACGCTAGCATTCGATCGCGTGAAGAATCACTATCAAGCTGAGCAGAAATTTGTTCTAACCTAAAATTACTCATCTTTGTGAAATTTACCTTTACATTTCGTAATATAACTTATCTAGCCCCGGACTTATGCTACAAACTAACAGGAGAACTAGCTCAAAGAAACAGAAACATCGCCTAAGTCATCAGAGCGATGGGGCATTTAAGCAAAAATTCCGCACTTTCAGGTTAAATAGCTTAAATCTGGCTATAAAGTCTTTGATAATCTCAAATCCTTAATTTAACTTGTACGCTCGCCTCAACCTGTTCGCAACTGAAAATAAATAGAAGCAGTAAAAGTAGCAACCAGCCTTGAGTATTTTTCTGAAAAATTACTATTGACATCTGTAAGATAAAAGTCATCCAATAGACAGGAATAGGGAAATGTTAACATTTCTAATATCATTAGGTCTAATCTGATTTGATGACACACCGAAGAAAGGATAGTCTAAATCAGGGATAAAGTATTGAAGTATGGAAACAGAAGGATTTAATAGTTTATGTGAACATCGCTTAGCTCATGCAGTTGAGCAAGCAGCCTTACCCATTTTACTGACAGGACAAGTGCAGCCCCAAGCAGAAATGGATATAAATTTCCCTGCATCACTACTAGACCATATAAATTGTGCCGTTATTGCCACAGATAGGGATAGTAAAATTACTTATTGGAACCGCTATGCAGAAACGCTCTATCAATGGACAGCCTCAGAAGTAAAGGGGAAAAATATATATGAAATGACATTAGCAGAAGAAACTGGGCAGCAAGCACAAGAAATAATAGAACAATTATTAAGAGTTGGTTGTTGGCAAGGAGAGCTTTTTGCCAAAAGACGAAATGGTAGTAGACTTTGGATAGAAATCTCCATTTCCCCAATTAAAGATGATCGAGGCGAAGTTAAAGGCTTCGTGGCAGTTTCTTTTGATGCTAGAGAACATCATCAAACAAAAAAAGCACAGCTAGCTAAAAATGAAGATCGTTACCGCATTGTGTCAGAATTAATTTCCGATTTTGCCTACGCTGCCAAGATAGATAGTAATAGTAATTTTAAAATAGATTGGATGACGGGTGCAGTCAGTCGGATTACGGGATATAGCTGCGAAGAAATGACAAACAGGGGAGGTTGGCAAAGTTTAATTCATCCCGAAGATTTGCCTCAGTATTTAGAAAGAGTGCAAAAATTGTTGTGTTGGCAATCAGATATTAGTGAATATCGAATTATTACTAAGGAAGGGGAAATTCGTTGGTTGCGTGACTATAGACAACCAGTTTATTGTGAAGATGAAGAGCGATCGCTAGTTGTTTACGGTGCAGCACAAGATATCACTGAACGTAAACAAGCAGAGGAAGCATTGCGTCAACAAACAGAACGAGAAAGACTGCTGGGAATGATTCATGAACGCATTCGCCAGTCTTTGAAAATAGATGAAATTTTAGGGCAAGCAGTAGAAGAAGTTCGCAGCTTTTTACAAGTAGAAAGAGTTAGTATTTATCAGGTAGATGAGAACGGGGATGGGCAATTTGTTGTAGAATCAGTGGCAGCAAATTGTACATCAATAATGGGGATAATTTTGAGAGATCACTGTTTTAAAACCAAGTATGTAGAAAAATATCAAAAAGGATATATCACGGCTACAGATGATATTTACCAAGCAAATCTTAGCCATTGTCACTTAGAAATATTGAAAAGTTTAGAAATTCGCGCCAAATTAATTGTGCCAATTGTATTTAATAATAAATTATGGGGTTTGTTGTGCGCTCATAATTGTTCGGAACCAAGACATTGGCAACCATTTGAAATAGAATCGTTGCAACAATTAGCGGTAAAAATGGCGATCGCGATCGAACAATCAGAACTTTATCAACAAATAAAAAAACTGAACGAAGATTTAGAAATACAAGTAAAAGAACGCACGGCTGAATTAGAAAAAGCCTTGGAATTTGAAGCAAGTTTAAAACGAATTACTGATAAAGTCCGCGATAGCTTAGATGAAAATCAAATCCTCCAAACAGCAGTCACAGAATTAGCCATTGGACTAGGCATGAATTCCTGTAACGCTTCTGTCTACGATCTAGAAAAAGGCACATCTACAATCTGTTTTGAGCACGTAATTTGTGGGCCACAATACAAAGGTAGAGTGGCACAAATGGCAAATTTCCCGGAACTGTACGACAATCAATTATTGCAAAAACAGTACTTTCAATTTTGTTCAATTCCGATTAATCCCGAAAGAGGACGAGTGGCAATGTTAGCTTGTCCAATTGTAGATAATCAAGGAGTTTTAGGGGATTTGTGGTTAGTTAATCATCATGATTATGGTTTTAGCGAAATAGAAATTCGCTTAGTACAACAGGTAGCAAATCAATGTGCGATCGCCATTCGTCAAGCCAGACTTTACCAAGCAGCACAAAGTCAAGTAGAACAACTAGCGAAACTTAATCAACTCAAAGATGACTTTTTAAGTACAGTTTCCCATGAATTGCGAACCCCAATGGCGAACATGAAAATGGCAATTCAAATGCTGAAAATTACCCCACCAGGCGATCGCCAACAACGTTACTTACAAATTTTGCAATCAGAATGTAACCGCGAAACCGAACTAATTAATGACTTATTAGACTTACAAAGATTAGAAGCAGCATCCTATCCTATTTCCCTAGAAGAAGCGATCAACCTTCCCGAATGGCTACCGGGAATTGTCGAACCATTTATTAGTCGCGCCCAAGAACGAGGTCAAATTTTACAAACACAAGTGGCGCTTGATATACCTGTACTAGTTACCGATCGCGCAGGCTTAGGGCGAATAGTTGCCGAACTACTAAATAACGCTTGCAAATACACATCTTCTGGAGGCAAAATAATTCTCAATGTCTCTCAAGAAGAAACAGTTCAATCAACACCAGAACCAGAAATAGAGTCTAAAGATTTAATCTTTGAAAAGAGTCAACCACCTGTTACTGAAATTATTTCCTTTACTGTAACTAACCAAGCAGAAATTCCCGCCGAAGAGTTACCCAATGTATTTAAAAAGTTTTATCGAGTGCCAAAATCTGACCTTTGGAAACAAGGTGGTACAGGTTTAGGACTTGCCTTAGTGAAAAAATTAGTCGAACAAATGCACGGCAATATTAGAGTAGAAAGTCAAGCTGGTTGGACTACTTTCTTTGTTAAATTACCAACCAGACAGTAAAAGTTCGTTGTGACGACTTCAGTCGTTCCAGCCAAGCAAAAAACGACTAAAGTCGTTACAAAGAACCAAGATTTTAATCTTTTGTAAGTAGGTGTAAATAAATAAAGTGATAATAGTTATATGAGGATGGGGCGGGCAGGATGCCCACCCCACAAGAAAGCTGTAATTCTTGTGGGGTGGGCATCCTG
>NZ_JBHFNQ010000200.1:0-66656 GCF_041929345.1 Floridaenema aerugineum BLCC-F46 | reverse complement strand
ACTCATGCCGATTTGAATGCTGCCAAGAATATTCGCGACGATTATTTTCTCTCCTCTACCCAAGGGACTCAGGAGCAGGGTTCAGTCAATAACCCAGATGTTTCAACCAGTTTCTCTGGTTAGTTACAAGCCCCATCCCCTCGTGGGTGGGGCGGTTGACTCAAACATGGTCAGCACAAAAATGTGGATTCGCTATCCTCAATTTGAGGCGAGTTGGTCGCCATACCCAATCCCGTTACACCCGATCGGGTGTAACGGGAGTCTTTAAAGCTCCTTTGAGATAAATTCAGCAGTAGTAGTTAGCCATCAAAAAGCTGATAACTAACTACTGGATTCATCTAACTTAGTACAGTGCTTCTTCTTGGTGGGTTATGATAGTACAGTCAGATGTGGGATAAGCTACACAGGTGAGAACATAGCCTGCTTGAATCTGATCGTCATCTAAGAAAGACTGGTCGGATTGGTCAATAGAGCCTGCGGTGATTTTGCCAGCACAAGTGGAGCAAGCGCCTGCGCGACAAGAATAGGGTAAGTCAAGTCCAGCTTCTTCCGCTGCATCGAGGATATAAACATCATCGTCACAGTCAATGGTTGTATTTAGACCCTCTTCTTCGTTAATTAACGTAACCTTGTAAGTGGCCATGTATCAATCCTCTCAAGTATTCTAAAGGGCTGTATAAGTTTTCCTTAAGCAGTCCTAGCTAAATGATTTTGCTGGATTCTGCGATCGGATTTCTTTCACCTTCTTGATACTACGTGAAAAGTTAAGAATTTTGATAGCGAATTAGCACTTTGAGTGAATGGGATTCGTAATTAAATCTGCTAATCTTATCCTGATTACTTATACTTATTGCAGAAAGTGGCAACTTCGGTTTTAGAGAATCGTTTTTCGTTCTCTGTTTGTCGCGGAATTTCCCTGTATGCTAGACCGGACTGCTATGCTGCAATAATTACTATTTTCCTCTCTCTAGTCCCAAGTTTTTCAAGATGAGTGCTTCTGCCCGCTTTTCTGTTACAGTCCCTCTGAAGGTAGGTTTGGTCGGTACGGGTTATGCTGCTAAACTGAGAGCCGAAACTCTGCAATCCGATCCTCGCACCGAGTTGGTGGCGGTGGCTGGTAATACACCCGAAAGAACTGAGTCCTTTGCTCAAACTTACCAAGCAACGGCGGTGTTAGGCTGGCAACAGTTGGTGCAGCGTCCCGATTTGGATTTGATTATTATTTGTACTATTAATAGTGAGCATGGTGCGATCGCTCATGCCGCTCTTTCCGCTGGTAAGCACGTAGTCGTAGAATACCCCCTCTCTCTCCATCCTTGGCAAGGTGAAGAACTAATCTCTTTAGCCGCCAATGTCAACAAACTTTTGCACGTTGAACATATCGAACTACTTGGGGGATTACACCAAGCACTAAGGCAAAATATCGCCGCAATTGGTACGCCATTCTACGCCCGTTATACTACCATTAATCCGCAAAAACCCGCACCACGTAAGTGGACTTACCATCATACTCAATTTGGTTTTCCTTTCGTTGGCGCATTGTCACGACTGCACAGATTAATCGATTTATTCGGTAAAGTAGCAACTGTCAGTTGTGAAAGTCGCTTTTGGGACAGTGATTCAGAATACTACACCGCCTGTCTTTGCACAGCTAAATTACGCTTTACCAGTGGATTAATTGCAGAAGCAAGCTATGGTAAAGGCGAAGTTTTTTCCCAAGCTGCTCGTCCTTTTGAAGTTTACGGCGAAAACGGTTGTTTAATGTTTAATGGTGACGAAGGTTATCTAATTCAAGGAGAAGAAAAAACTCCTATTGATGTAGGTAGTCGTCGTGGCTTATTTGCCAAAGAAACCAAAATGGTTTTAGATCACTTAACTGAAGGTACACCTTTATATGTGACACCTGATGTTAGTTTGTACACTTTAAAAGTAGCTGATGGGGTGCGTCGAGCGTCAGAAACCGGAAAAATAATCGAAATCCTATGAAATTGACCAAACAAAATTCTCAGTTGTCTTGGACTTGGTTTATTTTCGGAATGTTAGCAATAATGGTTTTGTCTTTTGCCCTACATTTTTGGGGACTAGACAGATTTAATATGCTAGTATTTGATGAAATTTATTATGTGAAGTATGGCAATAATTATTTAACTAATCAGCCCCATTTTGATGCTCATCCTCCTTTAGGAAAATATATGATTGCCCTGGGAATGTGGCTAGGTAGTCAGTTTTTAGGCAAAGATTTAAATAGTTTATCAGGTACAGCAATTTATCCTTGGGTTTATCGTTGGATGAATGCTTTTACTGGGTCTTTCTTTCCCTTGGTTGTGGGGGGAATAGCTTATCTATTAAGTAAACGGCGCAGCTATACTTTAATTGCTAGTTTGTTTATGGCTGTGGATGGTTTATTTTTAGTAGAATCTCGCTATGCACTGATTAATATCTATTTGGTAATGTTTGGCCTTCTAGGTCAGTTATTTTTGTTGATAGCTTTAGCGAATCGCGGGAAAAATAGGCAAGTTTGGTTGTTTTTTAGCGGCATTTCTTTAGGTGCATCGGTGGCGGTGAAGTGGAATGGATTAGGCTTTTTGTTAGGCATTTATATTTTATGGTTTTTAGCTCATTTTTGGCAAATAGTTTCAAAGAATCGCCCAGTAACTTCGCCGGAAATTCCCCGTCAGCGATCGCCATTAAAGCCTGTTAAGGAAAGTATTTTGCAAAATCTTTCGCAGATTAACTTTTTCCAAGTCGTAATCTTTTTAGCGGTGATTCCTGCGATAATTTACGCTTGGTTATGGATTCCCCATTTAGAGATTAATAAAGATACAAATTTTGGGAAAGTTCATCAACAAATGATGGGGTTTCACCAAAATATGAAAAGTGGGCCAAAAGTGCATCCTTATTGTTCTAGCTGGTATACTTGGCCTTTAGTAATTCGTCCGGTAGTTTATCTTTTTGAAAAGTCAGCGACTAGTTCTAAAGCTGCTGCTTTACCGCCTTTACCTCCGGGAATTAAAGATGTAGCTTACGCTGTTTATGGGATGGGAAATCCGGTTTTATGGTGGTTGTCAAGTTTGGCAATTTTGCTGTTAATTGGGTTGTTGTGGAAACGAGTTTGGCTTTGGTTAAAAAGTGCGTTGAATCAGGGAAATAACCCTATTAATTATTATGATTACTTGCCCCAAAGTAAGGAATTGTGGTTGGTTGCTTTTGTGGTAATTAATTGGGCGGCGCATTTTTTACCTTGGATAAAGGTGACACGCTGTACTTTTATTTATCTTTATATGAGTGCGGCGGTGTTTGCTTTTATGGGGTTGGCGTGGTTGGTCGATCGCTGGTTGCAAAGTTACCAACCTCGCCTGAGAATTATGGGAGTAACGGTGATTTTTCTAGTTGTGGCAGCTTTTGTATTTTGCCTACCCATATTTCTAGGATTACCTTTGTCTTTACCGCAATATCAACTGCGGATTTGGTTAAATAGTTGGATATAATTTAAAATAGGATAGGTGTTGACTTAATTAAGGGTGTCCGAATGTCAGAACAATTTTATAATCAGTCTCTTGGACAAATTAGTGTAAAAGAATTAGCTAATTATTTGGCAAATTCTCCAGAGGGATTACAACTGGTGGATGTGCGAGAACCGCAGGAAGTAGCGATCGCTAACTTGAATGGTTTTCAAAACTTCCCCTTAAGCGAATTTAACTCATGGTCAGAAGATATTAAAAATCGCCTAAATCCAGATGCAGAAACTCTGGTTCTTTGTCATCATGGAGTGCGCTCGGCTCAAATGTGCCAATGGTTAATTAGTCAAGGTTTTACTAATGTCAAAAATATTGTGGGTGGGATTGATGCTTATTCCATAGGGGTCGATCGCAACGTACCTCGATATTAAAAACTACCAGAAAGCAGAAGGCTCCAGGAAGAAGGCTCCAAGCAAAGAAGGTTTGGACAAAATTTCACTGGTTTTTAACTGTATACTTATTTGTGCCACGCTGCACTACTTGAGAAATACTAGCAGCTAAAAAAAACTGCACTTATCCTAAATCCGAGTTATATTAAATACAATTACTTTTAGGGGTATCTGCAAAAATAAAAAAAACTACCATTACAGCCTAACCAGACCTAAAGAGGGAGACAAACCCCCAACTTAAGGCATGGAAAGCAAAAAAGTCTATCTTTAGTTCAAGCCTCCAGATTTACAGATGGAGTCAATCTAAAATCTAAAATCCAAAATGGAATAACTCTGTACTAAAGTAGAAGCGATTTGATATCATATTTTACTAAATAATAAGTACAATGTGGCTGAAATGACGACTTTTTTTTGGAATTCAATTAAAATCGCTCTTTTGCTCAAATAAACTATGCAAATCCATTTAACTAACCGACAACAGCATATCCTTTGGGCAACAGTTCGTCATTATATCGCAACGGCGGAGCCAGTAGGATCGAAAGCTTTAGTAGAAGAGTATAATCTTAGCGTTAGCCCAGCCACAATCCGTAATGCGATGGGTGTTTTAGAAAAAGTGGGATTACTCTATCAACCCCATACTTCGGCAGGAAGAGTTCCTTCTGATTCGGGTTATCGAATTTATGTGGATCAATTGATTACGCCTGATGAGACTGTGGCGCGTCAAGTAGAACAAGTACTCCAAGATAAATTGAATCGCGATGATTGGAGTTTTGAGGCCCTGTTACAGGGTGCAGCACAAATTTTGGCGACTCTTAGTGGTTATATTACTTTGATTACTTTACCCCAATCGCGCACAAATCAAGTGAGACATTTGCAATTAGTGCAGGTAGAACCGGGAAAAGTAATGTTAATTGTGGTGATGGATAGTTATGAAACTCAATCAGTGTTAATGGAGTTGCCACAAAGGGAAAATCCGCAACCAGATGCAGAGGTGATCGATCGCGAATTGCAGATTCTTTCTAACTTTTTGAATTCGCAAATTCGGGGTCGATCGCTTTCGGAATTAGCTACATTAGACTGGATGCAATTAGATCGGCAATTTCAACAATATGCTGATTTTTTGCGCGATTTATTGATCGAAGTAAAGCGACGCACTAAACCACCTGCTGTTACCCAAATTTTAATTCGTGGCGTATCTGAAGTGTTGCGTCAACCAGAATTTTCTGAATTACAACAAGTAAAAATGTTAATGCACTTGTTGGAAGAAGAACAAGACCAACTTTGGCCGTTAATTTTTGCCACCAAGGAATCAGAAAATACAGGAAAGCGCGTTACAGTGAGAATTGGATCGGAAAATCCTTTAGAACCAATTCGTACTTGTACCCTAATTTCTGCTAATTATTGTCATGGTTCAGTTCCGGTGGGTAGTGTGGGTGTTTTAGGGCCAACGAGAATGCTTTATGAAAATGCGATCGCAGTCGTAGAAGCAGCAGCAGATTATTTGTCGGAGGCGTTGAGTTAGTATTTTTTGAACCGCAGAGGACGCAGAGGACGCAGAGAAAGAAAGAAGAGGGATTGTGATTAGGAAAATTAGTTTTTGGTTACTTTGGTTAGGGGTTGCTGGTTATGCTTTTCTGTTAGCACCACCGCAGCGACCTGATACTTTTGAGTTAATTAAAAATCTTTCCACTGGTCAAATTGCCGGAATTAATCCTTTGATTGTGGCACTGTTTAATATTATGGGCGTTTGGCCGATGATTTACAGTTGTCTACTCTTTTTTGATGGCAGAGGACAAAAAGTAAAAGCTTGGCCTTTTGCTGCTGCTTCCTTTGGCGTAGGTGCATTTTCTCTATTGCCTTATTTAGCTTTACGAGAACCAAACCCGGAATTTACTGGCAGCAAAAATAACTTTCTGAAAGTATTAGATTCTCGTTGGACAGCAATTTTATTGACTTTGATTACTCTAGGTTTAGTCGCTTTTGGTTTAATAGCTGGAGATTGGCAAAATTTTATTCAACAATGGCAAACTAACCGTTTTATTCATGTAATGAGCTTAGATTTTTGTCTGCTTTGTCTGTTATTTCCTGCACTTTTAGGAGATGATATGACAAGGCGAAAAATGAAAAACCCCGCTATTTTTTGGGCAGTTTCCCTCCAGCCGTTATTTGGTCCTCTTGCCTATCTTTGCTTGCGTCCTCCCTTAATAGAAAGTGAAGCAACACAAGCCAAACAAATTGTGACTAGCAATACACCTTAAAAATTAATATCCTCATCTATATAATTAAGTCCCTTGTAACGACTTTAGTCGTTTCTTTACTAAATAGAAGGACTAAAGTCCTGACAACAAACCTCTCGGAAAACTTTACTTAAGACAGACGTAGTTAATTGGGATTGTAAATTAAACTTAACTATCCGACTAATAGTAGAGTTGGTCACCGAAATTATGAATAGAAAAATTGCATTATGGACTTTGTGGGCAGGATTTATATTGTACATCCTTTTATTCGCTCCTCCCGTACAAGCCAGCACACTTACACTACTACAAAATCTCTTCACTGGACATTGGTTAGAAATTAACCCAATCATCTTTTCCTTATTCTCTTTAGTTGGGATTTGGTTACTAATTTACAGTTGTTTAATGTTAATTGATGGCAGAATGCAAAAAATAGCTGCATGGCCTTTTATTCTGGCAGGAATAGCCACAGGAGTAATTGGTTTAATACCATATTTAGCACTGCGAGAAGCTAATCAAGAATTTTCCGGGAAAAAAGACATTCTGCTGAAAGTTTTTGACTCTCGTTGGACAGGTTTTATTTTAACTATTAGCACCCTGATTTTGCTAATCTACGGGTTAAAAATGGGAGATTGGCAAGACTTTATTGTTCAGTTTCAAACCAGTCGCTTTGTTAACGGCATGAGTTTAGCATTTTGTTTGTTTTGCCTCTTATTTCCTACACTTTTGGGAGATGACATTGCCAGAAGAGGCGTAAAAAATAAACCGATTTTGCGGTTAGCTTCCCTCACTCCTTTGTTAGGCGCACTTTTCTATTTATGTTGGCGACCTCCACTGTGGGAAAGTATTCCCCAAATCTCCTCCCCTACTATTGATAAAACCTCAGTCACTACTAGCAAAACTTAACTTCGTAGGGTGCGTATAGCCTGCGGCATTTAAGTGCCTTATATATTCTTTTTTGGAGATGCCTATTGTAGCGACAACTTAACGTACCCTATGGATAGTTTGAAGGTGCGTTAGTAACGCACCCTACAAAATAACTAGCAAAACTTGACCAAAGATAGACGTAATCTGCCCAGTCTCTCACTTTACTTGAAGTGACTGGGTAGAGTTAAATGGTTGAGTTTATGAGTAGAAGAGTAACCTTGTTTTTGATATGGTTTATATTTGTAGCCTATACTATATGGTTGGCTCCACTCGATCAACCTGATACTTGGCCTTTAGTCCAAAAATTATTAACCCTGCAATGGCATAAGCTAAACGCAATTATCCCCGCTATTTTCTTGTTAATGGGCGTTTGGCCGATGATTTTTGCTGGCTTGATGTTTTTTGATGGTAGAATGCAAAAATTTCGGGCTTGGCCTTATTTTCTTGGTTCCAATGGTACGGGTGTAATTTGCCTTTTGCCTTATTTATTCCTGCGCGAACGTAATCAAACATTTGCTGGTACAAAGGATAAATGGCTGAGAATATTAGATAGACATTCTACAGGTTTTGTCCTGTTATTATTTACTGTTGGTTTGTTTGCTTATGCCATTCTTTTAGGTGATTGGGGAGACTATGTACAACAATTTCAAACTCGGCGTTTTGTACATTTAATTAGCGTAGATTTTTGTTTGATGTGTTTAGTATTTCCCCTCACTTCGTTATTTGATGATGATATGTCGCGTCGGGGAATTAAAGATTCCTTTATATATTGGTCAATAGCGTTTCTTCCATTATTTGGCCCTTTAGTTTATCTTTGTGTCCGTCCGCCTATTCCCGAAGTTTTAGAAATAGAAGTTGAGACAGAGGAGTTAGCCGCTGACATCTTAGAATCCTCTACTTCATAACAGAGTTAGCAACTTTGAATGGCATTGCTGCTAATTTGATTACTCAGCAGGATTTTGTGTCTCTCACTTGAGTTGAAATCTCTTTCTAAAAAAACCCGGTTTCTCAGAAGAAACCGGGTTTTTAGATCATTACTAACTTACTAAAAGTAAAAATATCTTCATGGGCAGATTTGTTAATCCTAATGACAAGCAAGAAGAGTCAGGTTACTGCGAAAAATAGAGTCCAGATCCCCGACTTCTCTAAGAAGTCGGGGATCTAAAGATCTAACTTTTTTTCTAAGTCGATGAGAAGTCGATAAAAACTCAAAGAAGTCAGTTAAGAACTCAAATTGTCACCTAGTTTAATAGGAATTATCCAAGGAAGGAAACTTTTACTTTCCCCTTTTCCTAGCAGAGGTTAATTATGAGAACTGAACTTCGAGTTAAATGGTTGCTATATATTTTGCATCAGAATCGCGATCGAGGTTTCACCTTTTGGGAACTGATTATTATTCTTTTTATTCTGGGACTTTTGGTTGCTATTGCTTTGCCTAGTTTTCTGCCTGATACAGTTAAAGACAAACAAGCAGAACCAAAACAATATGTTAGCTCAATCAACAAAGCTCAACAAGCTTACTACACAGAAAATGGTACATTTGTCACAGAAAACACCCCCGCAGGATGGGCAAGTTTAGCAGTTGGTATCAAGACTCAAACTGCTAATTATAAATATTTAATTTCCTCAATTGGTGAAGATGGAATTAATGCCTTTGCCATTCCATTAAATAAAAATAATAAAGGCTACACGGGAGTTGTTGGTTTGTTCGGCACAAATCCTCGTGACAACACTACCCAGGCAATAGTATGTGAAACTAACAAGGCGGGAGAAGAACCGATACCAGGTGAAGTAACTGCAACTGAAGTAAAATGTGGTAGTAATTCTCATCCTCTCAGGTAAAATAAAGTACACTCCGAGAAACCCGGTAACTTCTGGGAAACCGGGTTTCTGAAATCGCCATATATTTTAATAAAAGCATCGCTTCAGCCCAAAATTATGAAATATAAAAGTTTCGCCAAACGTTACACAGGATTATTCTTAAGCCTACTCCTATTGGCTGTCGGAATTCTAATTTGTTTCCTCTCTTATCCATCGGAAATTCAAACCAAATCAATTAAAATTAATGTAGCGCCAAACCGACAATTAATAGGAACATTATACACCCCGAAAACTTCAAAACCACCTTATCCAGTAATGGTGCTAACTCATGGCATTAATTCAACTAAAGAAATCATGTCTCCGTTAGCAATTGAATTAGCGAGGGAAGGAATAGCGGCTTTAACTTTTGATTTTGGTGGTTTTGGAGAATCTTATTTTCGACCTTATTCAGAGGGAGGAAATGATACAGATGGTAAAGCTGTAATGGCTTTTATTCAAGCTAATCCAAAACTGTTTGATACTACAAAAATTGGTATTGGAGGTCATTCAATGGGTGGCGCTACTGCTTTAGGTTTATCTAGCGATGATAAGCGTTTTAAAGCTACGGTTGTTTTGGGAATGAGTGGGTTAGCTACTCCAATTTATCCAGCAAATTTGTTGATGGGAATTGGTCTTTATGAACAGTTACATCCGCCATCGGTAATGCGAGAGATGTTGCAATCTGCGACTGGTGAAAATATTTCTGAATTTCAACAAAGTGGCGATTTTCAGTCAGGAAAAGCTAGATTATTGGTGATTTCTCCGACAGCAGATCATTTAATTGAACCTTACGATACTTATTTAATTAAGCAGTCTGTTAGCTGGGTAAAACAAGCTTTTGGCATACCTGGAAAGACAAAACCAATAATTGCAACTTGGTATATGTTGGGTATATTTGTTAGTTGTTTGGGTGGTTTGGGAACGGGTGGTTATTTAGTGCGCTTTGTTGCTTATGAAAAGAAGTTAAAATGTTGGATACCAAGGTTGATTTTGCCGATCGCACTCACCCCCCTAGCTTTAGGAATCACTGGCATAATTGACAGTTTGTGGGCGAGTAATTTGATTTTATTCTCCCTTGCTTTACTGCTTGTTTGCAATTACGTTTTGCGCTTTCCTAAAAAGTGGACAGCTACGCTAAAAATTACCGGACTTTATATTGGTTTGTTTCTGGGAACTTATGGTGCGATCGCCATAATTTTCACCCTACCAGAACTACTATCCCATCCTCAATATATAACTAGCATTCCTCAATTCTTATGGCAATTCCCGATCGCACTTTTTTACAGTCGTTATCGTGAGTTTAGAGCAGTTACTTTTCCCATTTACAGCTACGGTTTACAACCCAGTTATCTGTTACTCATTCCTCTGATTCCAGAATTAATTATACCAGGAATTATCTTAACTGGAGCCGAAAAAACTATCAGTTTTATTGTTCGTTGGTTGCGTCAACCTTTGCATTTTCACAAGTTCTTTTTTGTTAATCTGCGATCGATAATTCTCTTACTAGGATTACTGCCAGTTTTAGCAGCAATTATCTATCACCAAATTCAATCAGGAGTTGTATCTCCAGATACAGCAATAATCGCCATTCAGACAGTTGGACAAGGGGCAATATTACCAGGTGCGATCGTTATTTTAATATTGCGCCAACAGTGGTTTCAGAAGTTAGAAAGTCGCTGTCAGTAGTTACAACTACTTACTGGGAAATTCATCCAACTGCATAACGAGTAAATTGGCGTTTAAAAGCGGAATGAAAACCCAAAACAATATCAGATATTGGTACACCCATTTCAACCAATTTTTCAGCAACAAAATCTTCAGTTCCGTTATATTGAATCCAGATTTTGCCGTCTATAATATCAAAGTGCATCACTGGGCCAAATACTCGTTTATCCCCTTGCCAACCTACATAAGCAAGTTGATAATGGTCATGTTCGCTATCAAATATTAATTCGGCTTTTACTGTATCATTACTGGGAGAAATTTCGGCGTGTTCGGTCAAAATTTGTTTAATAAATTGTCGATAGTTTTCTACTTTATCCATTGTTTAATTTCCTCCAATTTAGGATCGTAAATTATCAGCTTGACTTGGTAACGTCTAAGCGAACGTTGAATAAAAGGAAGCTGAAAAAAATCCTGATAGGTTTCTATAGGAATAGCTAAGTAAACAATGCGATCTGGTTCTTGTTCTTCAAGTGCTTGGCAATAGTTAAGATATTGTCCTAACGCAGTGTGAAATGCGCTAATATCTGAGTCTCCCACAAAACTTTTTATTTCTCTAGCTATTTTTTCTGAATCCCGTTCTGCGGCAAGCATAGTTTCTGCTGCTAGATCAATTTGTAATTTGACCGCTTCGCTAATGCGAATAGTCAGAGGGTCATGGGTGATATTCCATCCATCTTTAATTAAAGCATTTTTAACTTGTTGATGGAAAACATCTTTCGCCATTGGAGATGCTCTTCATCCTAATTGTGGTTAACTTTATTTTATATAACTTTAGCAAGTTACAATTGCATAAAGTACAAAAAAAACCCAGTTTCTTGAAGAAACCAGGTTGTAAGTTTCGGAGAGTTGTGAGATGAAAAATTAATTCCAGTTACGAACAGTTTCTCTGAGAATAGTTTGACCATTTTGGGTAACTCTTAATTCATTGCGAGTCAGAACATAACGGGTATCTCCGTTGACAGCGGCAAAGCGATCGCGTCCATAACTTTGCAAAGGCAATCTGATTCTTCCATTACCATTTTTGGACTCACCAACATAACTACCGGGAAGATCGCCACCACAAATTGAGATTACATAACTTGCTGTTTCAGCTGTTACGAAAGTGCTTTCTCTGTTCCGACAACCTCTGGCGGAAACAGTGTCATCTCCACTTGCAGCTAAAATTCTTTCATTGAGAATTGTTCTGCCATTTTGACTTACTCTCAACTCATAAGGAGTCACGGCATAAATTGTATTTCCGTTAGCTGCAATATATCTGTCGCCGCTTCTGCGTGTTAAAGGAACAGTAATACCACCGCTACCATCTTTCGCCGCACCTACATAATAACCTAAAGAATTCCGCGAGTCTCCAGAACAAATTGTCACGTAATAGTTTGGAGTTTCAAAAGTGCGATCGACTGTTGAACGGCGAGTAGGACAATTCCCTTGTGCAACTAAAAAAGAATCTCTATTTTCTGACCCATCTTGCTGAGAATTACTAAGTGCATTTGCTCCTAAAGAAGGAGCTAAAAACAACAATGCGCCAGCACTTGCCAAAGCTAATTTTAATACTTTGGAGTTAGTTAATTTATGTTGCATAGTGTTAATTTTACCTTGATTTCTGGATGATTTCTTGATTATTTTGGTAAGTTTATTGATGAGCCATTAATTGCTTGATTGCTCACTAATCTATTCTTCAAATTCCCCAACAGCTTTTCCGCAAATTTACTGAGAAATTACTTAAGTACTACATATAAACCTAGAAACCCGGTTTCGCAGAAGTTACCGGGTTTCTCTGCACTTAGTGGTATCATCTAATTCCAGAGAGAAGCCATTAAATTTTTAGCCTTCATATTCTGTATCAATTTCCACATCCAAACTTTCTTCGTCTACGCGCACATATAAAACATTTGGGTGACAACAAACTTGACAATCTTCAGTATAAGTTTGCTGTCCACCCGCACTCAAATCAACAAATGTTAAGTTCGGTTCGCCACAATAAGCACAGAAATATTCTGCTGTTGTTTGCATTTTCCTAGTAATTTTGTCCGCAATAACTTACTTTTCACATTCTCGTTTTGTTACTTCATGGCGATAGCGAAACATATCAGTTAGTCGCGCATTTACCCACCATTCTAAAAGTAATTCAGTTATTAATCCACCTGGTATTTCGTAATCTATTTGATCGGTGAGTTTGGTTTTGCCATTCTCTTGTGTAAATAAATGCCGATGTACCCAACTTTCCATTGGCCCACTAATTTGTCTATCCGTAAACAAGCGATTTGGTTCGCATTCAATATGTCTTGCTACCCATCTTACGGGAAATGGCCCTAACAAAATGCGAAATTCGGTAATTGCACCCACATCTAAACCCCCCTCTCGACGGACTATTTCCACAGGTTGCCAAGGGGGAGTAAGAATTTGCAAAATGTCTGGTCTTTCGTGAAAGTTCCAGACAACTTCTACTGGTGCATCAATTAGTGAGGAGTGATTAAAATGCAGCATAACTCTATTTTATCAATAAGTTGCTCATTAACTAAGATTAATCTTTTGCTTCGGGGAAATTGGCGATCGCCATGCTACGATGTTTTTGTAACGTTGCTACTGGCAATGGCCCAATTAAATGACTCCAAGGTAAAACTTGGTCTAAATCCCAATTAGTATGAACATAGTAATCTAATTCGGGCAATTTTCCGCGCAATTCTTTAAAAGCGCGACGATAGCTACCCAAAGAATCGCCATAATCACGAGTTAATTCTAACAGATGGGATAGTCGGCGATCGCCCCTAGAAATTAAAGCTTGTATAACCGACCAATTATAACTTTCTGGACGAAATTCTATTCCCTGGGATTTCAATTCTTTTTCCAAATACTTCAATCTTTTTTCTGCTTGCTTATTCACCCCAAACCATTGAAAAGGTGTATGCGCTTTCGGAACAAAAGTGCTACATCCTAAAGTTAATCTTAATCCGGGTGCAGCTTTTTTAATTTCTCGCATCATCGCTACAGTTGCATCTAAATCTGATGATTCTTCTCCCGGAACACCTACCATCCCATAAAGTTTGATTCCTTTTAACCCACCTGCTTTAGCATTAATCGCAGCTTGGATAATCTCTTGATTTTCTAACTTTTTATTAATAATTTGCCGCAATCTTTCTGAACCGCTTTCTACTGCTATTGTGAGCGATCGAGTATCGCGTTTTGCTAATATTTCCGCTAACTTCTGCGTCACCGTATTTGTTCGCACCGAAGCAATACTCAACCGCACATTATCATACTTTGATTGCCCTAAATAATCCAACAAATTTTCAAACTCAGGATGCTGAGTTACCGACGCACCAAGTAATCCCAATCTATCAGTTACTTCTAAACCTTTTTCGATCGCCGGAATTAACGAACCCTCTAAACTTGCAGTGCGAAAAGGCAAAGTTAAATAACTCGCTAAACAAAAGCGGCACATTTCTGGGCAACTGCGTACCACTTCCACCATATAGATATTTTCCCAAGCAGCTTTTTCTGTCACCACAGTGGAAGCAGATAAAGTATTTCCCCGATAAGTTTGTTTTTCAACTTGGGCAGGAATTTGGTTATTAATAGGTTGAATTGATTTAATTACACCTGTAGTTTCTTGATAGGTAACTTCATATAAACTAGGAACATAAACCCCTGGAACTTGGGCTAATCTTTGTAGTTTAGTTTGCCTATCAGCGTCACGAACTTCCTGGTAAGCATCAATAAAATTCTCTAAGAGATTTTCGCCATCTCCTAACAGAATAATATCGAAAAAATCAGCGAAAGGTTCTGGATTAGCAGTTAAAACTGCGCCGCCACCAAATATTAGCGGATCTGCATCAGCACGTCTTGAGGAACGCAGGGGGATTTCTAAAAATTCCAGTAAATTCAGGATATTAATATAATCAAGTTCCCAAGACACAGAAAATCCTACTAACTGAGGATTTCTGGGTAATTCTTCGTGAATATCAGTAAATAATCGTTTGACTTCTAAATCCGAACGCATTGCCAAAGTTGCCCAGACAATTTGATAGCCAAGGCTAGTTATTCCCACTGTATACTCATTGGGGAAAGCAAAGATTGTGGGAATAGCATCGGTGTTTGGCGTTGCTTTGGTAAATAGCAAACGTTCAGCAGCAAATATATCGGAGTTCACAAGCGATCGATTTCAACATCATTGTACTTATTCATATCTGATCTTAAGCGATAAAATTAGCAAGTTAAAAATTAAAGTCAGGAAATTAGCCGCAATTACAGGCCAAGATTGGATGAAAATACCGTACAATAACCAGAAAAATACTCCTGTACAAAAGGTAAATAACATTACTAAAGAAACATCTCCAGCTGACTTTGTTTTCCAGGTTTTTACCAATTGAGGTAAAAAAGCGATCGTAGTTAAAGCCGCAGCAATAAATCCCAAAATGTCAATGTTTTTCATTTGTTAAGCTGATTTTGGCAAAATATTTAAACCAGTTTACGTTCAAATATAACAATATCCCACCATCCAAGCAGCTTTGTAGCTTGAGAAAGTTGGGATACTCTAAAGGTTTATTCAATTGTCCTAGTTGGAAATTTTACTTATTTAATTTGAAACTTTTCACTCTCCCGCTTAGATTCATCTCCTACTATAACAAAGGAGACTTCGTATGTTCCAGGTTGCCAAGCCTTAGCCGGAGCTAAAGCAGTAGTGATTTGATTTTGATCTAATTTGGTGGTAAATTCTCTCTCATAGATGGGAACATTTTTGGCTGTGGCGCTTTGATTTAAGCGCCAAAGGACTTTTACCTTTGTTCCTTCCACAGCATTATCCAAGTTAGCTGTAGCGAATATCCGGGGGGTGGTTGTTTTAAAAGTATTTTGACTTTTTTCACAACCTTCTAATGGATTAGCCTTTTCGCAGACTGATACATCACTAATACTTGGCCCCCACAAATTAAATTCACAAGCAGCTAGTACGGAAGCAGCACCGATAATAGCAACGAATGTTTTAGCGTTCATCCTCACAAAACTCCTTAATATGAGTATTCCTTAATCAACCAAGATTTTGATTTTAAATATTCTACAGGGGAATTGACAAGATAGGGGAAAAGATTATACTAAACGACTACCAAAAGTGGATTGGCTACGCTGAAATTATTAGCTGGTGGCAATTCATCTTTGGTTAAAGTTCGTTGTGACGGGAGTCTAGGGAACTCCACTAAGATAGAATATTCGGCTAGACGGATTTCTGTCAACGCGATCGCCAAGCCCGTGCGCTATAGACCTATCGCATTCCCGAAATTCAGTTTATTATCGGCTTACACTGAGATTTGAGCACCATTCTCAATAAGACCGAAAAAACCGGGTTTCTTTACGAAAATCCCCAGCTTTCAGATTTGGCTATTGGCTGCAAACCCGGTTTTTAGCCTTGGTGCAAGATCTGAGTTACAGGCTAATTGACCAGAATCAAAGAGTGGATTAACCTAAATGAGTGTTGAAAGTGAAGAGATGAGCTAAAATTTTAACTCATAGTGACTCGCTCTGCTACCGATGGTCTAGTACGGAGAGGTATAGGGGCGCAAATTCGATAAATAAAACCGAAAATAAAACGAATTTAAACTTGGCCCGTATCGTGTGTGAGGCAGTATCGTGACAAAATTTATTCCCAAACTGCAAGAAATTTCGACCAAGTTCAGTGGCTCTGAATCAAAACCCGAACAGACCTCTGGCAGAGAAACAGAAATTGGGCAACCAACCGCCCACCAAGGCGTAACAAAGGATGGTTCTCCAATTTCCCGTTCGGCTGACCCTGACGGAAGCCCAGGAACTTCCCAAGATCCACTAGAACCAACTCAAATAAATAGTTTAGAAGAACTGGGGAGTTTTTCTGCTGCCTCTTCAGCAGAAATAGCGGAAAGTGAAGAAGATGCGGCACAAAATCAGGAAACAGCCAGCAGCAAAAGCTTAAGTAAACTGAAACAGAAGACCAGAGAAATTGCCACTAAACTACATATTCCCGAATCTGTCCTAGATTCACCTTGGTTAGACCCAAATAATCCGGTATACCGGACAAAGAAATTCTGGCTAATCGCAGGGGCATCCGTCACATTAGGTGGTGGCGCACTGGCGACAGGGATTACTTGGTGGACATTGGAGCGCAACTTACCTTCACCTAATGATGTTCTCACCTTTGTCCGAGATGGAACTCTGACGATCAAAGCAGAAGACGGTGCAATTCTGCAACAGGTGGGTCCGGCCACTAGAGAAAAGCTGCAATTAGAGCAAATGCCACCTCAACTGGTGCAAGCCTTTATTGCCTCAGAAGACCGTCGCTTTTACCAACATCAGGGAGTAGACTGGCAAGGTGTGGGACGGGCTTTTGTTTCCAATATCAGTGCCGGAAACGTGGTGGAAGGTGGAAGTACCATTACGCAACAGCTAGCCAGAATTGTTTTTCTCAATCAAGAACGCACCATTACTCGGAAAGTTCAGGAAGTGATGCTGGCGCAGAAGATTGAGAAGGAGATGAAAAAAGACAAGATTCTGGAACGGTATCTGAACTTAGTTTATTTGGGTGAAGGTGCTTACGGGGTGGCTGATGCGGCTTGGGTTTATTTTAGTAAGCCAACAAGTGATTTGAGTTTGCCAGAAATAGCGACGATTGTGGGTGTGACACCTGCACCTTCAACTTTTTCGCCGCTCGCCAATCCGAAACTAGCTTTAGAAAGACGGAATATAGTGTTAAACCGCATGGTAGATGCAGGTTTTCTCACCAAAGATCAAGCGCAAGCGGCTTCGGCTGAACCTTTAGCGCTCAAGCCAGCCACACCAAAAAGACTTTCCACCGAAGCGGCTTACTTTACTTCCTTTATTCAACAGGAATTACCGAAATATGTGCCGCAAGATGCGATCGAAGCAGGTGGTTTAACTGTAGAAACTAGCCTAAATCCTAAGTGGCAAAAAGTTGCCGAAGAAGTTGTCGATGAAGTAGTTAGCGAAAACGGCAAAGAACAAGGATTTCAACAAGCTGCCTTAGTCGCCATCGATCCCCACAATGGAGAAGTCAAAGCAATGGTAGGGGGGACAGATTTTGAAAATACCCAATTTAATCGTGTCACCCAAGCCCAACGTCAACCAGGTTCCACATTTAAAGGATTTTTGTACACTACGGCTATTGCTGGTGGGATATCTCCCTATCGCGGTTACTTGGATGCGCCTTTCCAGGTAGATGATTATACGCCACGAAACTACAATGATGACCATAGCGGCTGGATTTCAATGCGAGATGCCCTGACTTTATCAGTTAACACAGTTGCCGTAAAAGTGTTAATCAATACGGGATTCCAACCTGTAATTGATATCGCCCAGAAAATGGGCATCAAGTCAGAACTTAAGCCCACTTACTCCCTAGCCTTGGGTGCTTCGGAAGTCAATCTTTTAGAATTGACTAACGCTTATGGCACTTTTGCGGCTAAAGGGGTACACGCTCCAGTGTACGGGATTCGTCGGGTAATTGACCAACAAGGTAAAGTAATTTTTGAAGCCAAACCGAAAGCTGAAAAAGCTTTGGACGGAGAAACAGCGGCAATAATGAGTTGGATGCTGCAAGATGTGGTCAATGATGGAACAGGTCGTCCGGCGCAATTGTTCGATCGCCAAGTTGCAGGCAAAACAGGTACTTCCGATCAAGCCCGCGATCTTTGGTTTGTGGGTTATATTCCCCAACTAGTCACAGGCGTTTGGTTAGGAAACGATGATAACTCACCGACTTGGGGCACTAGTGCTACCGCCGCCCGTACTTGGAATAAATTTATGGTGAAAGCGGTGGAAGATATCCCGATCGAGAAATTCCCCGAACGTCCTAAACTGGAAGGTCGCAAAGGTGTAGTAGCTCTTCAACCGATCAAACCAGAAAAAATGTCTAATATTCGGGCTACAGCTAGCAGAACAGAGGATAGCAACAAAGAACCAGAACGTAGACCAAGATCCCGAAGAGAAGTTAGCCCAGCTGCTACCAGCAGTACACCCACAGTCTCTCGTCCCCGTCGTCGGGATTCTCAAAACACCGCCGCTACTTCTAACACCACTAATACCCAAACCACATTCCGTCCCCGTCGGCGGGATTCTCAAAACACCGCCGCTACTTCTAACACCACTAATACCCAAACCACATTCCGTCCCCGTCGGCGGCGGATTCAGCAAAGCAGTGTCAGCACTTCTAACACCACCAATACCCAAACCACATTCCGTCCCCGTCGGCGGCGGATTCAGCAAAGCAGTGTCAGCACTTCTAACACCACTAATACCCAAACCACATTCCGTCCCCGTCGGCGGCGGATTTATCAAAGTAATGCCAACCCTTCTAACACGACAAATACCCAAACTAGATACCGTGTCCGTCGTCGGGTTTCGGAAAACACTGCTGTTAACTCTAATTCGAGTAGCCCCCAAACCAACTATCGTTCCCGCCGTCGCTCTTACCAATCCAACACTAGCAGAGCAACACAGCAACCTGTAGTACGTCAAAGACGCAGGAGCGTTCAGCAGTCGAGCAGTCCGCAAACCTACCAACCCAGACGCTCTCGCAGAACATACAACAGTTCTAGTGGTTCGGGTTCCTCCAGAACTCGCTCCAGAAGGCAAACTACTCCGCAGGCTGCACCCGCACCCGCACCCGCACCTAGCTTTGAACTCAATACTCACCAAATCAGGTAGGGGACTGGGGACTAGGGACTGGGAAAGTTTTGAGTTTTGAGTTGTCCCAAGAGTCCTCTTGGGACTCTGCCTTTTAGCCTCGAACTTCTGGAGGATGATAATTTTTTTCAATTCTTTATACTTTAGATAAGGTGAAAATTTCAGGAGTTGTTAAAAGATGAGTCTACTTATGGAAGCTGCGACTAATGCGGTTAATGCCCCTCACTTTCCTTGGTCTTTTACTTTAGTTTATGTGGTCGGATTTATTGCCGCTGTGACGATCGGCTCAATTGCTTGGTATAATTCAAAGCGTCCTGTAGGCTGGGAAGACAAAGAACGCCCCTCTATTGTTCCAGAAGTGAAAAAAGAAGAAACTCCTGGAATTGGTACTCCCAAAGGCTAATTAATCCACAACTATTGACACTCTCACCGTCAAGCTTGCGCTGTGACGGGAGATGAATTGCTCCATTGAGATAATAATTTCAGATTGGAGATTTCAGATTGCTAATAGGTAAAAGAATTTCCCGGCTAAATCTGAAATCTTTATCTGAAAGTTGGTTAGTGCGATCGCTAATTTTGTTTTAACACCCAACGTTTGTAGAGTTTTTGAATTGTCCCCAAAACAGAACTTTGGATTGACTGTGGTGGGTGATTTGCTGGATCTAGTTGTTGAATAGTGGTAATTAGTTGTGCTTCTTCAGAGGTGACATCGCTATCACTGTAAATCAAAGCGCTGATCGCTTCAATTAAATTTTGGCATTTCTCGGAAGAAGGGCGATCGCCTAAGTACTCCTGCACCCATTCATAACATTGACTGGACTGTACTGTGCGGAATTCATAAAGCCAGGGATAAATTTCTGGATCGTTCTCCACACCCTTTTCTTTCGCCAGTCGGTATAAATATTCTCGTTCCTCTGACTGAATTTTACCATCAATCCAAGCTACTCCTACGAGAATCTTGAAGAGAATTTTAATATCTGAATCTGAAACCATTGCTTCTTTCCTACATTTATCTCTTAGATTAATCAACAATTTACTGCTAGACAACTAGTAACTCAAGTTGCTAGTTATCTTGAGTAGGGTGCATCAGAGCGTAAAGTTCTGGATATAATCACTAATTTTATGACTCTGACGCACCCTACAGCTGAAACCATTGTTTTTTTCCTTGATTTTATCTATTACATTAATCAAGAATCTGCTGATAGACAACTGGTAGTCGATCGCAAACGTACCATAAAAAATCCGTCCATCTGTTCTCGGTGTGGTAAAACTTTAATCCACCCTGACGGCGTGACAAAAGAGTATATTGGCGAATTAGTTGCAGGTAATTCAATTTGCCAATTTGGATGAGTGGTGAGAAAATTCTTAATCACCTGTTCGTTTTCTAAAGGATGCAAAGTGCAGGTAGAATAAACCAAAATTCCTCCAGGTTTGACATATTTAGATCCACTATCTAACAATTCTCTCTGTAAAATTGCTAATTCTTTAACATTTTCGGGAGTTTGTCGCCAACGTGCATCAGCATGACGGTGTAAAGTTCCTAAACCGGAACAAGGTACGTCAAGTAAAACTCGATCGGCTACATTGGTAAATTGGGGAAAGTTGCGACTATCGCCAGTGCAAATTTCTATTGATTTTAAATTCAATCTTTGCGCGTTTTGTTGGAGTTTTTTTAAGCGGGAAGGAGTGCGATCGCAACTCCAAACTCTCCCCTCATCCTTCATCAATTCTACAATATGTGTCGTCTTTCCTCCAGGTGCCGCACAAGCATCAATTATCACCTCTCCCGGTTGCGGATCTAACAAATGTGTTACCATCTGAGCACTAGCATCTTGGACAGTCCACCAACCTTCTTTAAAACCTGGTATATTTTGAATTGCGCCACTACTCCCAATTAACCTTAAAGCTTGGGGAAGATGAGGAATTTTACTGACTAAAATATCTGCTGATTTTAAGGTCGTTTCTACTTCTTCAATTGTAGTTTTTAACGGGTTAATTCTGAGATCGATCGCTGGAGTTTGATTCATCCATTCGCACAATTGTTCGGTTTCCGTTTCTCCCCATTGTTCTAACCACAATTGAATTATCCAATCGGGGAAACTGTATAAAATTCCTAATCTTTCAACGAGGTTTTCTGGTAAAATTAAAGGGTCTTGGTTGGGGGTGGAGATGCGATCGTACTGGCGCAACAAAGCATTTACAACTCCGCTAAGTCCAGCAAATTTATTTGCTTTTGCTAGTTCAACAGTAGTATTAATTGCGGCTGAAACAGGAATGTTTGTTAGATATCTTAATTGATATAAACCTAAGTGTAAAATGGTGCGAATATCGGTTGGTTGTTGATGAGCTTTCTTTTTACCTAATTGGTCAATAATTGCATCAAGTGTGCGTTGTCTTCTCACGCTACCATAAACTAATTCTGTAGCAAATCTTCGGTTTACATCGTTGAGGTTTGATGCACGCAGAAAGCGATCTAAGGCGACATCTGCATAAGCGCCTTTGTGAATGTCTCGTAAGGTGAGAAATGCCAGTTGTCTGGAGTTTTGCGAGTTCATGCTGGCAAGTTAATTGGGTTCTTTTTAGAACTTACACAAAGTCTCTATTCGTAGGGTGCGTTAGTGACAACGTAACGCACCATCACCGCCTAGTGTCAGTGCCTAAGTCCTACTTTTTTAGGATATCTTGTTAGGGTGCAAGAGAGATCATTTTTTTACCGCAAAGAACGCAAAGAACGCGAAGGAAGAGGAGAGGAGAGGGAAGAGAGGCAATTTTATCTGCTTCTAAAAGCTTGGTATGCTGTGGCGATCGCTTGCATATTAGCTTTAGCTGTGACAGAGTTGTTAATATCAGGATGATATTTTCTGGCAAGGCGGCGATAAGCTATTTTAACATCTTCCGATTGAGCGTTTTTCGCTACTCCTAAAACTTCCCACCATTCACCAGAAAGTAATGTTTCTGATGTAGTTTCCCTTTGAGTAAATGTCTTTTGCCAAATTTGAATTAATTTATCTTTACTACCACTGACTAAAGTTGTTCCATCAGGAGTAAAAGCTACAGGATAGCATCCAGAAAGGGTTTGTAAAAGTTTCCTGGTTTTTAAGTTCCATAATTTTATATTTTGGGTACTACCACTGGCAAAAGTTTCTCCATTGGAATTAATAGCAATAGAAAAAATCGCTGTTGAGTGTCCTTCTAAAGTTGAGATTAACTCTCCGGTTTGCAGATTCCACAGTTTAATAGTTGCGTCGGTGCTACCGCTAATTATAGTATGGTTGTCGGGGGAAATTGCGATCGCACTTACCCACCCAGAATGACCTTGCAAAACTCGAATTAATCCTCTAGTACTTAAATCCCAAATTCTAATAGTTTTATCAATACTGCCACTAATCAAAAACTTGCCATCTGGACTAAAAGCCAAACAAAAAACTGAATCAGAATGACCATTTAAAGTATATTTGAACTCTCCAGTAAAACGACCCCAAATTCTAATTGTTTTATCAGCACTTGCACTGGCAACAACATTTCCATTAGGACTAAAAGCAACCGAGTTAACAAAACCTAAATGACTATAGGGAGAATTTAAATAAAAACAAGTACTAATAAGCTCTTTTTTCCGCAAATTCCAGCGAGTTACCTTATTTTCAAAATCCCCGCTTACCAGCATTTCTCCATCTGGACTTATTGCCACTGAAAAAACCTCTTTTGCAAAACCACAAAAGCTAAAAATCTGTTTTTCCTGCTGTAAACTCCAAAGACTTACTGTTTTATCATCGCTAGCAATAGCAATAATTTCACCATCTGGACTAATAGCTATAGAATTAATTGCGCCTACCTCTCCCCTGAGAGTTTTTACACATTGCCAAGTAGGAGAAGGTTGAACTTGCACCGATACTATTTTCCTCTTACTTATAAAGGGAATAAAAGGTTGTTTATGTAAGTTCGCTGTGGAAAAATTGCAGTAAGCACGATTTTTATAACCTAGTTTAGCCTTGAGTGCTTGGAATTCTTCCTCAACTTCCAAATTGGCAAACTTTTGTTTCCAAATAAAATCAGCTAAACTGCTCTCCAATGACATTAATTCTAATTCATAAAGCGCCTGAGTATAAGCCTCCATATATAAAACTTTCTCTTCCATTCTGGCAAAAACTTGTGCAGCACTTTCCCCACTTCCAGATTTATCAATTAACTTAGCAATCCCATAAAAAGCAAGTCCTAAAACACCTCCCGCAGCTGCCATTGTTCCCATTCCAATACCAAATGCTGTTCCGCCAACACTTAATCCCATTCCCCCAACAGCAGAATAAAAACTAATCCCACCAACAGCACCAATTCCCATTGCACCAATAGCAATTGCATCACCTTCTCCTATTGCTTGAAAAGCGCCATAAGCAGCAGCACCAACAACTCCCCCCGCCGCCGCAACTGGTGCAAAACCAATACCAATTCCGCCAAAACCTCCGACTAATCCCATGTTGCCAACTGTCCCAGAAAAAGCTGCACCTGATGCGGTTCCACTAGCAATAAATGCTGCACCTTCTGTTAAATTATTAGCCATTGTTTTGCGCTTCCTATGTAATTTTAGTTGGTTGATTAATGTTAACTAGGGTTATTTTTGGTCTGCATTTGTGTCTTAAGCGTTTCTAATTCAGCATCAACTTCTAAATCAGTCCAACGCTTTTTATCCTCATATTCTTTGGTGATTTCAGCTAGTGCTTGTAAATTCCTATGGAAATTTTTTCCTGTATCATCTTGATTGATAATTTTATAAGCACCATAAGCAGCAAGTCCTACTACTCCCCCTGCTGCTGCCATTACACCCATACCAATACCAACTCCGCCAAAACTTCCGGCTAATCCCATTCCGCCAACTGTCCCAGAAACAGCTGCACCTGCGGCGGTTCCACTAGCAATAAATGCTGCACCTTCTGATAAATTATCTGACATTTGTTTTTGCTCTCAAACTTATTTAGTCAATCCTAGATTAAGTGAAGTTAATTTATTATTGCTTCCGAATAATTACGGAAATCTTTGCTTATGGGAAAGTAAGTTTTTATGTGAAACCGCTCCAGACGCAGAGGACACAGAGGAAATATTTGAACCACGTTAGCGCAGCGAAACGCTTTCTTCGTTTTAGGACACGAAGGAAGAGGAGGAAGAGAGGTGCGATCCTGAGATCTTGCACCTGCGCTTTTAGCCCGCCCGGAAATCAATTTCCGGGCTAATAGCTCAAGTCCATTAAAATGGACTGAAAACTTTGTATTTAGTCCTCTTTAGAGGACTTTAGCTATTAGCCTGGGACTTGAGTCCCAGGCGTATTTTTGGACTGGTGCAAGATCTCAGGATCGCTCTAGTATCTACAATAGCCATCATTACTGCTTGTCTACTTGATGATAAAAGCCTCGAATTGGATCAACTTCTGACTTTAAAATTTCCTCCTCTCTTTCGGATAAATCTGTTTCTTCAGACTCTCCTAGACTAGCAATACTCATTAAAAAATTACTTTCTTCTGGTTCATCTTTAAAAGAAACACTCAACAAATCAGGCATTACTTCTCCGTGTTCCAGCTTATCCGCCAACACTCGCAACGCTAACGCCTGAACTTTAGCAACTGCTTCTTCCCGCATTTCTCCATAAGCAAGCACACCTGGCATTCCAATCACTTCAGCCAGCCAGCGTCCGTCTTCCTCTTGTTCAATCTCGATCGTAAAGTTCATAACTTTAAAGGTATCGTAATAAAAGCTATTTTAACTTGCTAATAAGAAATGCCGCCAAGAGATAGTATCCACCAAATTGTTAAACAAGCACTGATTAAAGATGGCTGGGAAATTACGGATGACCCCTATGTTATCTCTTACGGTGAACGATTTTTATTTGTAGATTTAGCCGCTACTGAATTAACCAGTAACGATCGCATACCAGGACAATTTATTGGTGCTAAAAGGGAAAATAGCAGAATTGCCATAGAAATTAAAGATTTTCGAGGTCAGTCTGCGATCGCAGATCTAGAGCAAGCAATTGGACAATATATTCTTTATCGATTATTACTTGATAAAATTGATCCATTACGCGAACTCTATCTGGCTGTAACAGACATAACCTATAGCAATATCTTTAGCGAACCTATTGGCGAACTTGTTGTCACTGAAATTCCTTTAAAAATGCTAATTATAGACTCACGCAAAATAGAGGTAAAACAATGGATACCACCGCAAGTTATCGAGAAATAGTAAAACAAGTGATTCTCAAATACGCTAAACTGCGTCCTTCTCATGGCAACATTAGATTAGATCCTGTTTTTGATGAAATGCGCGATCGCTATGCTCTAATGCAAGTAGGTTGGGATAGCGGCAAACGAGTCAGAGGTAATCTAATCTATATTACCTTACAAGATGGAAAAATTTATATCGAATACGATGGTATGGAGCATGGCATAACTCATGATTTAATTGCTCAAGGAATTTCCAAAGACAATATTGTTTTGGCTTTCTTGCCTGACTCTCAGTTGAGTTTTACTGTCTAATTGCATATCTTTTATTTCTTCGCGTCCTTTGCGTCCTTTGCGGTTCAAAAAAAAGATCAGTGTCTTTGTTTAAGCGATTAATCGACAATCTCATTCAATGAGAATAAAGTATTCTAATAAAAGCTATCTTTTGCATAACAGAATAAATTTAGATGACTGCAATAGACTCCCCCAAACACAAAAAAGCCAAAGCCCTCAAACCAACCAGTCGCCGCCCCGCTAAAGATCTTTGTAGCGAATGCGGACTTTGCGATACATATTACATTCATTATGTCAAGGAAGCTTGCGCTTTTATTAATCAGCAAATAGCCGAGTTAGAAGCAGAAACACATGGGCGCAGTCGCAACCTAGAAAACCAGGATGATTGGTATTTTGGCGTTCACCAAGATATGATGGCAGCACGCAAAAAACAGCCAATCCCAGGCGCACAATGGACGGGAATTGTAAGTACGATCGCAATTGAAATGCTCAATCGTGGCATGGTCGAAGGCGTTGTCTGTGTCCAAAATACCAAAGAAGACCGCTTTCAACCAATGCCCATTATCGCCCGAACACCAGAAGAAATTCTCGCCGCTAAAGTCAACAAACCCACACTTTCACCCAACCTTTCTGTGCTAGAACAAATAGAACAATCTGGCATGAAACGGCTATTAGTAATTGGTGTTGGTTGCCAAATTCAAGCTTTACGCGCCGTCGAAAAACAACTAGGTTTAGAAAAGCTCTACGTTTTAGGTACTCCCTGTGTCGATAATGTCACTCGTGCGGGATTGCAAAAGTTCCTCGACACTACTAGCAAATCACCTGAAACAGTGGTGTATTACGAATTTATGCAGGACTTTCGGGTACATTTTAAACATGAAGATGGATCGATCGAAACAGTCCCATTCTTCGGTTTAAATACCAAAGAACTGAAAGACGTTTTTGCCCCTTCCTGCATGGCCTGTTTTGATTATGTCAATAGTTTGGCAGATTTAGTCGTCGGATACATGGGCGCACCTTTCGGTTGGCAATGGATTGTAGTTAGAAATGATACAGGTAAAGAAATGCTAGATTTGGTTAAAGACCAGATAGAAACTCAACCTGTAAATGCTTCTGGCGACAGACGCAACGCAGTCCAGCAAAGCATTCCTGCTTACGACAAAGGTGTAACTCTCCCCATGTGGGCAGCAAAATTAATGGGCGTAGTAATTGAGAAAATTGGCCCCAAAGGTTTGGAATATGCCCGATTTTCCATTGATTCACACTTCACTCGTAACTATTTGTATGTCAAGCGGAATTATCCAGAAAAATTAGCCGATCATGTGCCAGAATACGCCCAAAAGATTGTTAACCAATACAAACTCCCCCAATCATAAATAAACTGCATAAATATCTTTAATTACCCGGTTTATATCTAAAAAACCGGGTTTTTTGTTACCCAAACTTCTGAATAATTCTCTCTCCTGCCAAGAAAAAGTGTGCAGAAATTAAACTGTCATGCCATTGGTCAGTAGCGATCGCTCCCTGAAATAGCTTAGAGATGAAAATAACTTCTACTGACAACAAAACAGGGGGTGCTACTATGTCCAAACAACCAATTAAGCACTTCAAACACACCAGATTTCTCGCTTGGGTAACATTGCTTTGCGCTTCCTCTGTAGTCGCCCAAACAGCTAATTATGGTGCTATTAATGTAGCACCAGGATTTGAACCTTCAAGTGCGATCGCTACAGGTTCCACCGCAGGTTCCTTCTCCTTATTTTCTATTGCCAACCGCGATCGCGACAACAACTTCTGCGTCGGATACAGCACCAGCGTCACACCCGACCACGTAATGACTTTGCAAAAAGACTTCCCCCACCTCAAGTTAGAACTCAGAAGCGGTCGTACCTCTACAACATTGGTTGTTAAAGGGCCAAATGGTGTCATTCGTTGCGGTATCGGCAGTATCGAAGATAAAAATTGGAAAGCTGGCGAATACGAAATTTGGGTAGGCTCCAAAGACGAAGGCGTAAGAGGTAACTATACTTTACTTGTTAGGGAGTGATATCCACACTCAAAAGTGTGACAGATGGCGCTAAGATCGATAGTGCCTAATTATTGCCAAATGTTGGTATCTACTCGTGCTAAATGCCTTAGTAGCTGACTTCCGCATTATCTTCGATCGCGATCCTGCCGCTCGTAACTGGCTGGAAGTCTTATTCTGCTATCCTGGTTTGCAAGCCCTGTTCTTGCACCGCTTCGCTCATTGGCTTTATGTGCTGGGTCTTCCTGTAATCCCTCGCTTAATTTCTCACATTGCTCGTTTTCTCACAGGGATTGAAATTCACCCAGGCGCACAAATTGGTCATGGTGTCTTTATCGATCACGGCATGGGTGTGGTCATTGGAGAAACTGCAATTATCGGAGATTATGCCCTAATTTACCAAGGCGTTACTCTTGGTGGTACAGGTAAAGAAAGCGGTAAGCGTCACCCAACTTTAGGAGAAAATGTTGTTGTCGGAGCAGGTGCCAAAGTTTTGGGCAATATCCACATAGGCAACAATGTTCGCATTGGCGCAGGATCGGTAGTGTTGCGCGATGTCCCTTCTGATTGTACAGTCGTTGGGATTCCCGGTAGAATCGTTTATCGTTCTGGTGTGCGCGTCAATCCTTTGGAACACGGAAGTTTACCCGACTCGGAAGCAGAAGTGATTCGTGCTTTAGTCGATCGCATCGAGTTTTTAGAACAAAAATTTGAAGAACTACAAAATAATCAACAATCTCAAAAACCAATTGCCATCCCAGTTGGAGTCAGAATTAGTGTAGATGATTGCGGCGAGCAACTGACATACAGCGAGGGAAGCGATCGCAAATTAGTCTGTCGCATCAGCGATCAAAAAATTCAAGATTTCTTAGACGGCGCAGGAATTTAATTAAGTTTTGAGTTTTGAGTTTTGAGTTTTGAGTTTTGAGTTTTGAGTTTTGAGTTTGTTTGCTAAACCCGCCCGTACAGAGTTTTGAGTTAAGAAAAAATGCAGCAAAGGAGGTAGAACCTCCTTCACCTCGTTCCCAGGTTCAACCTGGGAACGAGAAACAGAGGCTCCGCCTCTTGGTGCAAGATTTCAGAAAAAGTTTTAAGTTTTGTTTTCCATTCTTCTCCCCTCTGCTCCCCTGCTCCGAGAACTCCTTGCTCAAGGATTAACTTTCTCAATCAACCAATTTCCTTCGCTATCTATTTTGTAGAGCGATCGATTTTGTGGCTCTCCCCGCAACTCCAAATGATCCACAAAATCAGGTTCTAATAACAACAAACAAAAATTATCTAAAGGCTCATTTGGATTTGGTTGTGGTGCTTGAAAAGCTGCTGCTTCTGCTCTCAATTTACCAGTTTCCGGCCAAGTAAATTGCGATCGCCCTGCATCAGAAAGTTCTTGCCAAGCAATTTTTCGCGCTTGTTGTAACTGTAAATCAACCTCATTATTTTTAACTAAAATCAACTTTCCCGAAATCCGAAATTGTTCGCGAGTATTAGCAAAATACCAACAAATTTCGCCCCAAGGTTGGTAATCAATTTGCTCAACTTTCGGACTTCTGGAATCTGTAACAAACTTCAATTGATTAGTATTCTCTAAAAACCCCCGAAAAACCACAGTTCGATTCGCCGGACGATTATTTTCCCGCACAGTCGCCAGTTGTACATAACGGGAGTAAATCAGACTGCGGTTACGTTGTAGAGCGTGGGTGAGATGCGATCGCCAAGGAGCAAGGGACACGGGGATTGGGGATTAGGGACTGGGGACTGGGGACTGGGAATTGAAGCCGGATAAAATGGCTGATGTAAAGATATTTAGAACCTATATTTAGCGCAAAAAGTCTAATTTGTAAAGCTTTCTACTCCAGATATAATAGTGAGTCTGTTGATCTATGACAAAAATAATATGGTTCGAGAGCTTGAAAAATTGCAGCAGACTAGTCAGTTTCCTGAAACTGCCCCAGCTGCCAATCCAGTATTTTACAGAACGTACAGTCGCCGCACGGAGAAAGGGCGGGAAACTTGGGATGAGGTGTGCGATCGCACCCTCCAAGGACTAACCAAACTGGGCAAACTCACCCCCGCAGAAGCTACCATCCTAGACCGGATGCAACGGCAAATCAAAGCCCTTTCCTCCGGGCGTTGGTTGTGGGTAGGCGGAGTCGAATGGATCGAACAACCAGAAAACTTTTCCGGTGGATACAATTGCAGCAGCACCAACATCTGTGACTGGCGAGCCTTTGGACTGCTGATGGACTTAGCAATGATGGGCTGTGGCACGGGAGCAGTCCTAGAACCTAAGTATATCAATCAATTACCAGCAATTCGCAACTATTTAAAAGTTACTTTGCAAGGTGAAATTGGCACAATTCCAGTCAATCAACGACGCGAAGAAACCGAAGTTACAATTGTTGGCAATGAAGTCACAATTTATGTAGGTGACAGCCGCAGAGGTTGGGTAAAATCCTATCAAACTTTACTGGAATTATCTACAGATGAACGCTTTACTGGAGAAGTTAAAGTAATAGTAGATTTGAGTAATGTTCGTCCTGCTGGAGAAAGATTAAAAGGATTTGGCGGAGTTGCCAATCCCATTAAATTACCCGATCTTTATTTGCGTTGTGCGGCAATTTTAAATAAAGCATTAGGGCGACAATTAAATTCAGTTGAATGCTGTTTATTAATTGATGAAGCTGCGGTAGTCGTGGTCGCTGGCAATGTTCGCCGCTGTTTGCCTGCGGGAGCTTTAGTGCATACAATATCAGGGCTAGTGCCGATCGAGAAAATTAGAATTGGCGATCGTGTATTAACCAGCAAAGGTTTTTACCCTGTCACCAACTTTTTTGATCAAGGCGTGCAGTCATTATGCCGGATTCAAACAGAAGATGGATTTTTTGAATGTACATCTGACCATAAAGTTGCTGTTTTAACTGATGTTTACGGTAACTATAAAATGGTGAAAGCGAAAGATTTGAGAGAAGGCGATCGCTTAATTTTCGTACCTCAATCTATTCCGGGAACCCCAACCGAATTACCAGAATTTAAGCAGAAACTTTCATCCCAAGCTAAACCAATTTCCGTTCCCGCTTTAACTTCAGAAGTCGCTTATTTCTTAGGCTATTTACACGGCGATGGATCTGTTGCTACAGACGGTTGGCGAGTCAGATTTCGGATCGCAGAAAATCACCCAGAAATTATTGAGCGATTGATTGCAGTAGCGCAAGAATTTGGACTAGAAACATACACCTTAAGAACACCCGAACAGTGCCAAACAAAAGCCTTTGAACTACAGTTAAACAGCAGCGCACTCAATCAGTATCTTGCTCAATTTAAAAAGCCATTTACCTCAATTTCAGTTCCCGATTGTATCTTACTTGGAACTCAAGAAATTCGCGCCGCTTATTTATCTGGATTAGCTGATGCTGACGGATGTCATTCTCAAGGTGTTTTAGTTGCTTCCAGCTATCAGGATTTTCTGCGTCAAGTTCAAGCTCTCTATGCTTCATTAGGAATTACTACCAGATTATGTTCCTCAATTCTTAAGAGCGCAGATAAATGGGAAGGTGAGTTAGTAACCGTTGGTGAGTCTGCTTTTGAGGCTGTCCAAAAGTTAATGTCTACCTATTCAACACAGTTTACTCTGCGACAAAGGCAACGTCCTAAATCATTTAAAGATCATGGGTTTCCTGTGGAAATGGTCAGACCTTTGGTTAATACTTACCAATACCATTACGGAGCGAATCAGCAGCAAGTAATTACACCAACTTTAAAAAGGCTGTTACCTGATGCAACTGAGTTAATTCCTATTAAGGTTAATTCGGTAGAATTCGATGTGAAGACAACTCAAACTTATGATATTGAGGTTGCCACAATCCATGAATTTGTATGTCAGGGTATCCTAGTTTCAAATTCAGCCGGGATGCGCCAAGGAATTAGTAATGACGAATTATTTGCTAATGCCAAATCAAATCTTTGGCAACAAGATGAAAATGGAAACTGGAGAATCGATCCAGAAAGAGATGCTTTGCGAATGGCAAATCATACGAGAGTATTCCATTCCAAACCAACATTACAAGAATCAATTGAAGCTGTGAGAAAACAGTATTATTCTGGTGAAGGTGCGATTCAGTGGGCTGGAGAAGCATTAGCTAGGTCAAATTGCGATCTTTTGACTAGTTCGGAATTAAGAACTGAGTTTCTGCAAGCATATTCTCAAGGAAATGGAAAAGAATGGTTGCAAGAAAAATTCCCCCAAATTCCTGAAAGTGACTTAGAACATCGTTTAGGTCGCTATGGCCTTAATCCGTGTGGTAGATGGTAATTTTGCCTCACGTTAAAAACCCCGTAAAATCGGTAGAAACTGTGATGTTAATACCGAGGTAATCGAAGGAATTAAAAAGCCTTTGACACCGTACAGCGTAGAGAGTGAACCTAGATTACAATGAAAAATGATTTCTAGAATATAATCTCTCCAAGAGTGCGGGGGTGCGTGTGACCAGTACTTTCTATGGCTACTCAGGTTTTTATGGTGAGCATTGTTTAAGGTCTAGTCTCGAATATATCTATGCAAGGTACTTGGACTACATGAATATTGCCTGGACATACGAACATAAAACTTATACGCTTTCAAATGGAGTCAGGTATAAACCCGACTTCTTACTTGAGACTGGCGAATATGTTGAGATCAAGGGCGTTTTCAATTTTCAGTATGACTTGGCAAAAATTCAGCGTTTTGAGTCAGAGTACAATGTTAAAGTATCTATTCTTCAAGAGAAAGATCTCAGACGGCTCATTAAGCCTACTCCTTTTGTTTTTGAACACCTGAAGCAGGAATGGAAAGCTCGCACTAAAGTCCGAGGGATGGATAATTTCGGCAAGAGAAATCCCATGTATGGGGTAACTCAATCTGAAAGTACCAAAGCTAAAATTAGGGCTAAGGCAAAAGCGAGATTTGAAGATCCTGCATTTAGAGAAAAGTTTCTCAATAGTCCAAAACGCAAGGCATATCATCAATCACGCATAGGTAAGAAGACAGGAACACTAGTTCCCAGGATCAGCCTTATATGTGAGATATGTCAGCGATCTTTTGAGGTAGTACAGCATAAAGCATCTAAACGTAGGTTTTGCTCAAAACACTGCTCAATTCAGGCACAACACGGTAAAACTTCCATGACTGATTCAGGAATTCGGTCATTAACTTATGCTTTTGCGTTAACAAACTCTGAGCAACTTTTTTCTGCAAAGTTGAATCAACTGAAAGACATTTTTCAGCCTTTATTGGATTCAATTAAAAAGGAGTACAATATTCTGGATATCAGAACTATATGCCAGATTGTTGTTGGTATACCATGCAGTAGAAAGGAATTTCTCTATCATTTAAGGTCATACGTACAAAATGTACGCGGAGCTACCACAAATTAGGAAGTGGTAGAACTAGAGGATAAAAAGCCTTTAGGTTAACAAACCTTTGGAAATTATCGGTGCGAATTTTCATTGCAACCTTTCGGAGATCCACCTAAATCAAATTGACCCGAAAAACTACCAAGAACAGGAGGATGCTTTCACCGCAGGTGCTTTATCTGTTGCAACACTTTTGAATCACAAATTTGTTGAACCTCGTTATCGATACAGTCGGGAATTAGACCCAATTGTAGGGGTTTCTTTTACAGGTTTGTTTGACTTTTTTGTGAATGCTTTTGGTGTTGATTGGTTACATTGGTGGACGGAAGGAAGACCGGAAACTGAGCAAGGATTGAAGTTTAAAGAACAGGAAGCAGAACACTTAAATCGTTGGCGAGAAACTGTGCATCGGGTGGTTTGGGATTATTGCGATCGTCACAATATCAAACGCCCAAATCGTTGTACTACCATTCAACCTTCGGGAACCAAATCATTACTAACTGGCGCATCTCCCGGATGGCATCCCCCAAAAGCACAGCGATTTATTCGACGGATTACCTTTAGGAAAAACGACCCTGTAGCCCTTGCTTGTATTGACTACGGTTACAATGTTATTCCTGCTCAATCGGACAAAGATGAAAATGGTAATTTGTTAAACGATCCCTTCGATCCTCGGTGTTCCGAATGGTTAGTAGAAATTCCGGTTTCTGTACTTTGGGCTGATTTACCGGGTGCTGATGAAATAGAAATTAGTAAGTTCTCAGCCTTGGCACAAATGGACTTTTATATGCAAGTCCAAAAACATTATGTGCGGCACAATACAAGCGCGACTATTGAGTTGCGAGAAAATGAAATTGAGGCTTTGGGTAATCGAATTTACGAAGCGATTCGTGATGATGAAGGGTACATTTCGGCGGCACTTTTAGCCAGATTTGATGACTTACAAACTTTCCCTCGGTTGCCCTTTGAACCGATTTCTAAAGAGAAGTATGAGCAATTAATGAAAGAGGTGAAATTGCGGCGGAAAACTGATAATTTCTATACTGCTTTGCGGCAATATGATTTGGGTGAAATGACAGAAGCAGGGCCAGCAGGTTGTGATTCTGATAAGTGCATGATGCCAGAACAAAAACCTGAGTCTTAAAAGAAGGCAGAAGGTAATATCATGTCTGGTTGATTACACATAATGTAGAGACGTTATATATAACGTCTCTACAAGTTGATCTCGTTCCCAGGTTCAACCTGGGAACGAAAAATAGAGGCAAAGCCTCTTTTGAGAGCATAAAGAATGGTGCGTTACGTTAACACTAACGCACCCTACGAATACTTGTTAAACACCTAACCATTGATACCAAGTTTCTAAGCCTGTTCCGGTGGTGGCAGATACTTGAAATATTTTGAGGTGAGGATTGACTTGATGGGCGTATTCGATGCAGCGATCGACATTAAACTGCACATAAGGTAATAAGTCAATTTTGTTGATTATCATTACCTGACTAGCACGAAACATATAGGGATATTTAATTGGTTTATCTTCTCCTTCTGTCACTGATAAAATTGCTACTTTGGCAGTTTCTCCTAAGTCAAATAAAGCCGGACAAACTAAATTTCCGACATTTTCAATCATCACAATTGAGTTAAGGGGAGGGTTGAGTTCTTGCAATCCTCGTTCTACCATTTGGGCATCTAGGTGACAGCCTGTACCTGTGTTAATTTGGACGACATTGCAACCTGTGGCTTTAATGCGATCGGCATCATTTGTAGTTGCTTGATCGCCTTCAATTACATTAATTACAACTTTGTCTTTTAAATCTTGAATCGTTCTTGCTAATAAGGTTGTTTTTCCCGATCCGGGAGAACTAACTAAGTTAAGTGCTAAGATATTTCGACCTTTAAACCAACCACGATTTTGGGCAGCTAACAAATCGTTTTTAGCTAAAATGTTTTGTTCTAAAGTAACTGTTGTTCCGTGCATTTTAGCGTGCAATTGAGCAGTTTCGTTGGCAACAGAATGGTTGTGATGATGTTCGTGAGAATGTTCGTGATTATGGGAATGGGAAATAACTGTACCGTCGGCTAAAACATGAGTGTGTTCTCCTGTTTGGGGATTGGTAACAGTTACATTGGCATCATCAGAACAACCGCAAGTTACACACATAATTCTTCTACCTCTAATTCCTTAATTTTAAGTTCTTCGCCTTGAAAAATTTCTAAATCGCTACTACCGCAAGCGTGACAAATACCGAATGGCATTTCTAAAGAAACCTCTGTTTGGCATTGACGACAACGGGCTAAACCAGGAATTTCAATAATTTCTAATTTTGCCCCTTCTAGTAATGTTCCTTGAGAACAAACATCGAAACAAAAGCGGATCGAATCAGGTAAGATTGCTGATAGTTTGCCGATTTCTAGAGATACTCTTTTTACCCTAGAACCGTTGGCGTGTTCAGTGGCGATCGCTACAATATTTTGAGTAATTCCTAATTCGTGCATTTAACAAATCCTTGGCAGTTGTTCGCCTACTAACATATCAACGATTCTTTCTGTACCAAATTCAGTTTTCAGCAACAAAAACCCAGCAGGATTGGCAATAACTTCGCCAATGATCTGAGAATCTTTGCCTGTGGGATGCGATCGCATTGTCGCCAAAACCTCATCTGCTGAATCAGGGGGAACTACAACTACTAACTTACCTTCATTTGCCAAATATAGCGGATCGAAACCCAACAATTCGCACATTCCAGCTACCTCTTTTTTAACAGGAATAGCTGATTCATGTAAACGAATTCCGACATTTGCACTTTGGGCAAATTCATTTAATACTGTTGCTAATCCGCCACGAGTAGCATCGCGCATCGCCCGAACTTTTGGGCAAACGGAAACGATCGCATCAACTAACCCATTTAAAGGTTGACAATCGCTTTTAATATCAGTATCTAAAGATAATTCTCCCCTTGCTACTAAAATAGCAGCACCGTGATCTCCCAAAGTACCATTAACTAATACAATATCCCCTGGTTGAATCTCTTTAGCAGCGGGAGAAATGCCTGTTTTAATTACACCAATACCTGTAGTATTGATAAATAATTTATCAGCAGAACCGCGAGGAACGACTTTCGTATCTCCGGTGACGATTTGTACGCCAACTGCTAAAGAAGTAGCTTTCATACTATCAACAACTCGACGGAGAGTGTCAATTTCTAAACCTTCTTCGAGAATCACGCTACAACTGAGAAAAAGTGGTTTTGCACCGCTAACAGATAAGTCATTAACAGTACCATTAACTGCTAAAGTTCCGATATCACCGCCAGGGAAAAATAGAGGAGTAACGACGTAAGAATCTGTGGTGAATGCTAGGCGATCGCCTAACAACATTAAACTACTTAAATCGATTCGCGCTTGATCTTCCAATAAAGAAAGAGTGGGATTATCGAAACTATCCACAAAAACATCATCAATCAAATCGCGCATTGCACTACCACCGCTACCATGAGCTAAAGTAATAGTGCGTTCCTGAAATTTTTTCTTACGTTGAGGCATTTTTAAATGAGAGATATTCATATAGTGAGTTTAAATGATTTGTGTGAAAGATTTTTTTTGAACCACGTTCGCGTAGCGTGTGCGTAGCACGTAAGACACGAAGGACACGAAGAAAGAAGAAGAAAGAAGAAGAAGTTTTCACAACTCATTTTCAGCACCAAAAGACTAAGCTAACATCTGCGTTCATCTGCATTCATCTGCGTTCTAAAAAAATCTAAATCTCCCCACCAAAAGACTACGTTAACATCTGTGTTCATCTGTGTTTATCTGTGGACATCTGTGGTAAAAAAAACCCAAATCTAATTAACTTTCACCTCTTCCCGCTTACCTATTGACAAACGCCCATATTTATAGTATGCAGCACAAGCCCCTTCCGAAGAAACCATACAAGCACCAAGGGGATGTTCAGGAACACAAGCAGTGCCAAAAACCTTACACTGCCAAGGTTTCAGCACACCTTTCAAAATCTCCCCACACTGACAAGCTTTGTGATCTGCGACTTGCCTTCCGGGGAAAGTAAATTTCGCCTCTGCATCAAAACGCGCATATTCTGGACGCATTTTCAACCCAGACAGCGGAATATCACCCAATCCGCGCCACTCAAACGCCTCTCTCACCGCAAACACCCGTTGCATCGCATCCAAAGCAACGGCGTTACCGTGAGATTGCACTAAGCGACTATATTGATTTTCCACCTCACAACGTTTTTCTGCCAATTGTTTAACAACCATCCAAATTGATTGCAAAATATCTATTGGTTCAAACCCAGAAACTACGACAGGTTTATGATATCTTTCGGCAATAACTTGATAAGGTTCTGTACCAATTACTGTGCTAACATGACCTGGGCCAACAAATCCTTGTAATTGCAAATCGGGATTAGCTAATAATGCTTCTAATGCTGGTACAACTAATACATGATTGCAAAATAAACTAAAATTTTCTACGCGATCGCTCTCCCCTTGCAGTACAGTTAAAGCAGTGCTAGGTGCGGTTGTTTCAAAACCGATCGCAAAAAACACCACTTCTTTTTCAGGATTTTGTTTAGCGATTTGTAGCGCATCTAAAGGCGAATAAACCATGCGAATATCTGCACCATTCGCTTTAGCTTGCAGCAAGCTATATTTAGATCCGGGAACTCGCATTGCATCGCCAAAAGTTGTGAAAATAATGTTAGATTGTTGTGCTAGGGCGATCGCATCATCGAGTCTACCTTTTGGCATTATACACACTGGACAACCGGGGCCGTGAACTAGTTCGATCGTTTTTGGTAACAAATCTTCTAGTCCATATTTAAAAATTGCATGGGTATGTCCGCCGCAAACTTCCATGATTTTAATCGGTTTTTCGCTGGAAATTTGGTTGCTTATTTGCCGGATTTGTTCTATTAATGTTTGCGCTTTTTGTGGATCGCGAAATTCGTTGATGTATTTCATAGTGGTTTGTTATTGGTCATTGGTCATTTGTCATTTGTGAAAAGTTAATTACTAACCGTTAGGGATTCTTGAATTTCTGCTAGTTCCTCCAGTAATTTTAGGGTTTCTGCTGCTTCTTTGGGGTCGATTCGTTGCATGGCAAAACCAACGTGAACTAATACCCAATCTCCTAAACAAGATTCAACGGGATGGGTATCATCGACTATGCAAGCAATGTTAACTTGACGTTTTACGCCACTAATATCAACGGTGGCGAGTTTGTTTTTTACGTCTGTGATTTCGACTATTTGACCGGGGATTCCTAAACACATTTTATGTTACCTTTTTGAATTGATTTTGCTGCTGCGATCGCAACTTGTCCCAAAGACAATCCGCCATCATTTGCAGGTACTAAACTATGAGTTAAAACAGTTAAATCCATCACATTTAACTGTTTACTAACCTGTTCTAATAATACCTGATTTTGAAAGACACCTCCTGTTAAAGCAACTTGAGTAAAAGAGTGAGTTTCTCGCAAATGATTTACCATTGATGCGATCGCTTTTGCCAATCCCAAATGAAATCGAGTTGCCATCACTCTCTGGGAAACTCCTTGTTGTAAATCTGTTAATAATGCTTGCCACATTGTCCGAGGTTCTAAATAGTAAATCGGCGCAGATATGATTTCAAAAGGATATCCTGTTTCCTCATCAATGTCATCAACTAAAGCTTCTAATTCAATCGCACCTTGTCCTTCATAACTCGCACGATCGCAACAAATTCCCAAAGCAGCAGCTACCCCATCAAACAAGCGTCCGGCGGAAGAAGCTAACGGAGAATTAATCCCTTTTACTAACATTTGGTTTAAGAGCGATCGCGGTTGTCTCCCTAAAAATTCCAGAATTTCTAACTCTCTATATTTTACCTCCAATTCCTCCCAATTAAATCCTGCCATCAGGTGAGCGTAAGTATTCCGCCAAGGTTGATAAATCGCCTGTTCTCCTCCTAACATAGCAATTGGTTTGAAGGTTGCTAATCTTTCATAGCTGCGATAGTCTGCTAAGAGAAACTCACCCCCCCAAAGCGTGCCATCTTCACCATAACCTAAACCATCTAAAGCTATTCCTAAAATCGGTTTAGTTTCTAAAGTTATCCCGTTTTCTGCCATACAAGCTGCAATATGGGCGTGATGATGTTGAATAGAATAGACTTGATTAATTCCTAATTCTTTACCTATTTTGGTCGAGAGATATTCGGGATGGAGGTCTAGTGCGATCGCTTCTGGTTTATGTTCAAACAAATGCAAATACAATTCCAATGTTTCCCGATAAGCTGTCAGCGCCGCCACATTTTCTAAATCCCCCAAATGCTGAGATAAAATCGCCTCTCCCTCGCGCAACAAACAAAAAGTATTTTTCAATTCACTCCCCATTGCTAAAATAGGAGGAGCTTGTTCAAATCCTGATGGCAGGCGGATTGGCGCAGGTGCATAACCACGCGCACGACGGAGGATTTGCAGGCGATTTCCTACTACTTTGACTACCGAATCATCAACCCGATTGACAATATCTCGATTGTGGAGTAAAAAATAATCAGCGATTTTACTCAACTTGTCTTTTGCTACTTCATTAGTAATACATTGTGGTTCATCGGAAAGGTTGCCACTGGTGAGTACGATCGGACGTTCCATGCGCCGCAATATCAGATGATGCAACGGCGTGTAAGGCAACATGAAACCAAGAGATTTAATATTAGGCGCAACCGAAGCAGCAATAGGTTTGGGAATTTCTGGATTGTGTTCTTTTAATTTTAAGAGTACAATGGGAGCAGCAGCACTTTCTAACAATTCCCTTTCTAACTCATTGATGACGCAATACTTCTCGATAATTTCTAAATTCTTCGCCATCAAAGCAAAGGGTTTGTGATAGCGATGTTTGCGTTCTCTCAGTTTTTGCACTGCTGTTTCATTCGTGGCATCACAAGCGAGATGAATCCCACCAATACCTTTAATAGCAACAATTTCTCCTCGTTGCAACAGAGTACAAACTGCATCCACATCGTCCAACATTGAAAACATATCTGATACAATGGGTTTACCATCTGCTCGTTCTAACCAAGCTTTTGGGCCACAAAAATGACAGGCGACAGGTTGGGCGTGAAAGCGGCGATTTGTGACATCTGCATATTCTTTCGCGCAATCCGCACACATAGTAAAATTTGCCATGCTGGTGTTGCGGCGATCGTAAGGAATAGCGCGAACAATGCTTAACCGAGGGCCGCAATGAGTACAATTAGTGAAAGGATAGCGATACCAACGACTAAAAGGATCGAAGATTTCCGCTTTACATTGAGGACAAGTTGCAGCATCGGGAGTAATGCTGGTTTTGACTTTATTACTAATACTTTGAGTAATGGTAAAATCTGTATAGTTTGGTGATTGGGATAGGGGGAAACGTGCGATCGCTTCAATTTTTGCTAAAGGCGGACATTCTTGTTGAAGTCGATCGACAAAAGTTTCTACAGCTTCCGCAGTTCCCACAACTTTAATAAGTACGCCTTCCCCATCATTACAAACTTCACCTCGCAAATTACAAAGTTTAGCAAGGCGATAAACTGTCGGGCGAAATCCTACTCCTTGGACTGTACCACGTACTCGAATTTCTTCAGCTATTTTTAAGTTAATATTGGTTATCATTTTGTTAAAATTAGAATCTTAATCTTTTCTTTCTTCTTCTTTCTTCGTGTCCTTCGCGTCTTACGTGCTACGCACACGCTACGCGAACGCGGTTCAAAAAAATCTCTAAAAATAAAGGTTACTAGATTTTTGATTTTTACCACAGATGAACACGGATGAACACAGATGTACATTCAGCTTTACTGTTTGCTGCGATCGTTTTTTTAGAACGCAGATGAACGCGGATGAACGCAGATGTACTTAGAGGTTTACTGTTAATGCGATCGTTTTTTTTACCATACTTATATTTAAGCGATCGCAAGTCAGATTGACCAAAATTTCAAACTTTCTTAGCAACTATCCATCAAGGATTATTCAAATTCCATAGCATAACTCGATTGTTCCCTGAATCAGCGATCGCAACTGTATCCCCACAAACCTCTACTGCATAACACCAACAAAAGCTATCTCGCAACGGTAAACCATAAACTCGATTTTCCCCTTTGCTTTGAAAATCCGATTGTCCAATCAAAGCATTCGCAGGTTTACCTGGAAGCGATTTTAAATCTCCCGAAAACTGCCAACCTAATAAGCGAGAATTAGCAGTATCAGCAACTAATAACCAATCTTTCGCTACTGTCACCCCATAAGGCATATTTAAACTTACCGCACTGGGAAAGTAAACTCCTCGATTCAGTTCTACTTGCTCAAAATTAGACTGTCCCAAAATCGCCACGCAGGGAGTATTATTTTCTTTGGGAATACCTTCCCACAACATTATCCGATTATTTCCCGCATCCGCTACTACTAAATTACCTTGCCAAATCGCAATACTATGACACCAACGCATACTCGCCGCTGTCGGTGTTCCTCCGCCATTCTCATTGCGGGAGGTAAAATCAGGTTGTCCCAAAACTAAATCCGCAGGTTGTCCGTTTGACTCTGGTAGCTGATTCCAAATCAAAACTCGACGATTTCCGGTATCAGCAACAAATAACTTACCTTGATGATAGAAAACACCATAACACCAATGCAAGCGATCGCACTCTGTATCCACAAATCCTCTATTAGGTTCCCCTTGCGAAAAATCAGCTTGTCCTAACACAATATCAGCAGGAACATTACTATCTTCTGGGATTTGTTTCCAAATCAAAACTCGATGATTCCAAGCATCAGCAACAGCTAAACCTTCACCACAAATACAAATTCCCGTCGGAACACTTAAGGTAGAAGCAGTAGGATTACCGTTAGAATTTTTACCTTCGCTAAAAAAGTCAGGTTGTCCGATGATCCAATCTGCTGGTTGATTGTCTGATTGAGGATGCGATCGCCATCCTAACAAACGATGATGTCCCGTATCCACCACCCACAAAGAACCATTATCAACTAAACAAATACCTCTGGGGCCAAATAAAGTGTTTGGAGTTGGTGCGATCGGAGTCGGGATGATAGAATCTCCCAAACCACCAATAATCACTTTTGCACCTTGAGGTGAGAGAAGGGGAGAGGGAACTGCTTCTGGAGTTATCATAAAAAAACGGAAGACTATCTTCTTTTCTCTTAATGTAAACGCTAACAACTAAGGAGATATAATCATGACCTTAGAACAATGCTTGCTTACTAAGTTAAAGCAATTGCCTGCAGATAAACAACAGGAATTGTTAGATTTTGCTGAATTTTTATCTCACAAAACCTCCTCTCAACCTCCTTTAAAAACGATTCGGGGACTTTGTGCTGATTTAAAAGTAGATATTACAGCAGAAGAGATTCAGCAAGCTAGACAGGAAATGTGGGCTAATTTCCCCAGAGAGGAGTTATTATAGTGACAGCAGTAGTCATCGATACTCATGTTTTAATTTGGTATATCTTTGATCTCAATCGATTATCTGACGCAGCTTTGAAAACCCTTGAACAAGCTGTTAATACAAATAGTCCTATCTATATTTCTGCTATTTCAATTATTGAGATAGCTTACTTGATCGAGAAAGGACGGATTGCAGCAGAGGTATTAACTAGGGTTTTGAGTGCTATTGATAATCCTAGCGTCAATATTTTTCTAGTTCCAATAGACCGAAATCTTGCCGCATCTATTCAGCAAATTGATAGAACAGTTGTGCCAGAAATGCCCGATCGAATCATTGCTGCTACTGCTTTATATTTACAGTTACCTTTAGTGACTTGTGATTTAAGAATTCAAGCATTATCTAACATAAACGTGATTTGGTAAATTTTAATATAGCCTTTCTCTGACTCATGAGGTACACCCTGTCCTACTATTCTATTTCTTGCAAAAAAAGAGAGAAAGATGAATGTACCTCACCAGTGTGAGAAATGCTATATGAGTTTCTTGGAAGAAAGTTGCGATCGCACAACCTTTACCTAGCAAGTATAACACCACAATTTATCTCTGACTAACAGCTGTATAATTAGTTCGATAAACTGTTAGCTTTTCTTTAGCTTGGGCAGAAACAAAAGTATTATTTGGAATAGGTTCTAACAAACTAATTGCTTCTTGCCATTTCGCTTTTGCTTGCTGCCAAACTTCCGCTGATTGAGAAGGATTTTGTACCATAACTGATGCTTCCATTGCCAGTTTTTTAGCTGTTTCTAAATTTTCTGCTGCTTTCTGTTCTGTGTTCAATCTATTGGTGATAGATTTGTAGCTAGTTCGATAAACAGCTAATTTTTCTCTAACTTGTGCAGCGATAGGCGCATCTTTGGGAATTGCTTCTAATAAGTTAATCGCTTCTTGCCATTTAGCTTGGGATTTCTGCCAAACTTCGATCGTATGCGGCGGATTATGAGTGATAACTACAGCTTCCATTGCCATTTTTTGAGCAGTTTCCCAATTCGAGATTATCTGCTCTTTTTGAGAATTAGTTACTTGAGACTTTCGGTTTTGTTCTTCAGTATTTGAAGGAGTAATAATATTAGTTATGTTTGGTCGATCGCTTGCTCTTTTAAATTCGCTTTGATAAACTAAATAACCTACTGTTCCGATGAGCATTGTTGCTAAAAATATCAACCCAAAAAACCGATACTGATGCTGTCGCTTTAACTGTTGGATTTCTCGATCTTTTTGCTGAATTTGAAGTGCTAGTTGCTGGTGTTTTTGGTCGGTTTCTTGCTGAACTTGTAACTTTAATTGCTCAAAATTACGATCTTTTTCTTGAAGCTGATGTTTGAATTGTTGGATTTCTTGGTCTTTTTGCTGAATTTGAAGTTCTAATTTTTGAATTGCTTGTGCTTGTTCCTGCGGAGGTTGTTGTTCAGTTTCGTTATTACTATATTTTGGTTGTGGTGGTTTTTTTAGCTGTCCAAAAAATCCCTCTATTTTTTCTCCTATTTCCTCAACTGCACTTTCGGTTCCGCTAATTACCCCACCAACTCCCAGATCAATTGTTTGATTAATATCCTGATTTAGGCTATTAAAGAAGTCTGATAGATTTTTATCAAAATTTTTCTTGTCTGGCATAAGTTACTCTCATGTTTATTTACGAGAAGTTTTGGGGATTTGCGATCGTAAATTCCCTCTAAAAATAATCTAAAAACTTTTTCACTAAATACCTACAGTATAATTACTGAAATCAAATCAGAAAAATCGCATTTTTTCAATTATTTTCAATTTAAACCCAAATGTAATTTAATTGCAGCATCCACTAATTGCATTATTTCCTCACTCAAACTTCCCACTACATCACCATCGATTCGCTGCTTAGAAATTGTGCGTACCTGCTGCGCCTGCACTTTAGAAGCTTTAGATAAACCGCTGTTCTCTGGATTAAGTAAAACCTCAAAAGGGTAAACACGACTAACATTAGATGTCAGTGGCAAAATCGTTAGTGTGGTAGCGGCGCGGTTATTAGTATCATTACTCACTATCAACACAGGACGACGTTTATCCATTTCAGAACCAATTGTCGGACTGAGATTAGCATAGTAAATTTCACCACGTTTCATCTGTCAAACCATCCCCTATTGTGATATCCCAATCGGAGTCAATTTCTTCAGAAGCTTGTCGATAAGCTTCTTCTAATTCCTGATTTTGTAATAATTCCAATGCCGCCTGAATCACTTGGGATGAAGATTGATACTGATGGGAAGTTTTGTATTTTTCAATAAAGTCTACTAAAGAGACTGGTAAGGAAATAGATAAATTTTCGATCTGCATCTGCATAAGTTAGCACAGAGAAGTTTTGACTCTATTGTAAGCGATTCCTAAAAAAGGCGGGCAGGATGCCCGCCCCACAAGAAAGCTGTAAATCTTGTGGGGTGGGCATCCTGCCCGCCCCATCCTTAGATAACTATTCTCACTTTATTTATTTGCACCTACTTAACAGAAAATAGCGATCGCTATCACTTTATTTCAACAAACACTCGTCCATCTTTTACTTGTACCAGATAAGATTGCAAAGACACTTCTGGAGAAGTCAAACATTCCCCAGTTTCCAAAAGATAGCGAAACTTATGACTAGGACAAGTTAAAATCCCATTGCTAACATTCCCATAATCTAACGGTTCACCAAAATGACTGCAAGCATTTTCATAACAAACAACTTGAGAATTAACTTTCGATAATATTAACGATTTTCCAAACAATTTCATCGCCAAAACTCCTTGGGTAGGAACTTCAGCGAGTGACGTTACCTCTATCCAATCAGAATCTACACTTTGAGATAAATTTTGATTAGGCAAAAAATCATCTTTTGCTACAGCTATCACTTGGGTAATCTCAGGACAGTAACGCTTAATTGCTTGTTCTACACTGTCGGATAAAGTAAGAGTGGAAGCAGGACAATTACTACAAGTTCCTGTTAATCTAACTTTGACGGTAGGTAGATCGATCGCCACCAGTTCCACATCTCCATTATGGCTTTGCAATCCTGGTCGAACTTCCGCCAAAGCCAGTTTAACTCTTTCTTCCAATGGCGGTTGCGGCGATTTTACCAAATCATAATAACGCAATAAACCGTAAACTACCTCATCTTCAGCCGCACGCCGCAAAGCAGATAAAGAATCCTGTTTCACACTCCGAATCAGGCGGATCAAAGCTTCGCGATGCAAAGCTTCGATCGCCCTTTTCAATCCCATCACTATTACCCGTTGCGACTCATCCCATTGACTAGCGATCGACTCATAGCGATCGATTTCTCGTACCAGTTCTTCCAGCGTCGAACTTGTTTCTACTTGATTTGGCGCTTGAACCATAATTATGGAAATTGGTAGTGATTAGCGATCGATTAATTCAATTACTGCATTTTCACATCTTTAAGCAAAAATGGCATGAATACCCCAGTCAAAAAACCCGATACTGGAATTGATAACCATAATTCACTACCCAGTTTATCAAGTCCTACTAATAACAAAAAGCCAATCATCACTCCAAGCGCCGTTTGTCTAGCAAAATAACCAGGATTTCGTAATAACTTCCCTTTAAAAAGTAACTTTGTAGAAAACCAACCCACTTCTAACATAACTTTTTCTCCTTTCTTTGCGTCCTTTGCGTTCTTTGCGGTTTAAAATTAATTAATTGCCAGTACAATTAACCCAAGCACAGTAGCAGGGATAATTGCTGCTGGCCCAAATAATCCCCCAATCATCGCTGAAAGTCGATAACCGAGATCTTTTCCTGCTAATAATATGCCACCGATCGCACCTCCAAGAATTGAAAAAGCGATCGCAATCCCCAACCAAACTAACCCTGTCTCCAAGTTCACCTCTCCCGCAAAAAAACTAGAGATAAAATCCTGTACCAATGGATCGTTAATTAACTCATTCATTGCCTTCTCCTAAAAATAGTAACTCAACCCTTAAAACCTACAACTCACTAATCGCCTGTTCTACCATTTCCGCCTGTTCAAACCTGCCATATTGACGAAAAATAGCACCCGCTTCCTGATAATATTCCCTTGCTTGCAACAAGTTATTATCATTACCTGCTTCAGGATTTTCTGAATCATCAGGAAGATTGCTTAAGGCGTTAGCTTTATTCGCTAAAGTATTCGCATATTCGATCGGCGTATCCCGTTGATTACGAACTTTCAAAGCTTCATCATAAGCTCTAATTGCCCGCCAATTATTTTCTACCGCATGAGCACTTGGTAAATATTGTAAAGCATTGCCCAAATTATTTTGTAGCATTCCATACTCGTTGGGATGGTCGATCAGGGTGATCCACTCTAAAGCTTGTTGAAAAGATTGTACAGCTAAAGCTTGTCGCATATCTTCCCCTTCCGAAGACATTGGCATAGAAAGGTAAGCGATCGCAATATTATTATGCAAAATCGCAAATTCTTGGGGATAACTATCGCCCTTAAATACCCTTAAAGCCCGCTGATATAACTGAATGCTATCTACCAATCTAGCTTGATGAAAAGGAACCAAAGCTTGTAAAACCAAACCTAGATTCATTTCCGTTTCTGCTACTTCCTCTGGCGAAGCATATTCCTGCAACAAAGGTAAAGCAGATTGATAACAATCCCTAGCTTGTTGTAACAAATCAGCGTCTTCGTTGGGGATCGATCGCAAAGCCGTTCCCATTCCTGTGAGCACCCTTGCTTTCAAAAATGGAAACTGTTCCTTGCATAATTCCAAAGCATGAGAATAGAGTGACACAGCATTCCAAAGATCCTGAATTTCTTTAGGCTTTTTTTGCAATTCCATCCCTAATTCGATCAGCATCTCGATTTTTTCTTCTAAAGTTGCTGACTCAGATTCAATAGCGGTTATCGCAGCCTTAACTGCCACCTCAGTCATGCTTGGTGTCACAAAACTTTCCCCTCAATCTCTTAATCGACTAAAATTGATCTTGATTAACGACAGAAATTCTTAATTAAGTTCTGTGTGCTAACTCGATCGACGTAATCTTAAACGTACTAAAATTTTTCAGTTTTGGCAAATACTTTATAAATAGTTCGATCGCTTGACTCAATTTAATCTTTCTTAAATTTTGTTAATTAACAACTTTTTTATTGTCAAAATATCAATAGATTCTCACTTTTAGAAATATGAAATATTCCTTAAATTAAGCAGACAACCTAAGAAACTCGTTTGATGATAAGAAGAATTACACAATTTCAATTGGGGTGGCAGATAGTGAAGAAAGCCACCTAAATTCCTGTGAAAAATTACAACAACTGAGAATCTAAGGTGGCGTATGGTCAATGTCCTTTGGCTTCAAGGTGGTGCCTGTTCTGGCAACACAATGTCATTTTTAAATGCAGAAGAACCCAGTGCTTGCGACTTAGTAACCGACTTTGGGATTAACATTTTGTGGCATCCTTCGTTAGGAGTCGAACTAGGAGACAACCTGCAAAAATTGCTGTGGGATTGCGTAGAAGGAAGAATATCTTTAGATATCCTAGTATTTGAGGGATCGGTAATCAATGCTCCCAATGGTACAGGAACCTGGAATCGATTTGCTCACCGTCCGATGAAAGATTGGCTGGCTGACTTATCAAAAGCAGCGAGTTTTGTAGTTGCAGTGGGAGACTGTGCGACTTGGGGAGGTATCCCAGCGATGGCACCTAACCCCAGCGACTCTACAGGGTTACAATTTCTCAAACGCAAAGAAGGCGGTTTTTTAGGCAAAGACTACCGTTCTAAAGGCGGACTGCCAGTAATTAATATACCCGGATGTCCTGCACATCCAGACTGGATTACTCAAATTCTAGTAGCGATCGCCACCGGAAGGATCGCAGACATCACCTTAGACGAACTAAACCGTCCGCAAACCTTCTTCAAAAGCTTCACCCAAACAGGCTGTACCCGCAACGTCCACTTTGCCTACAAAGCCTCAACGAGTGAGTTTGGACAACGCAAAGGTTGCCTGTTCTACGACTTAGGTTGCCGGGGACCGATGACACACTCCTCCTGCAACCGGATATTATGGAATCGAGTCTCCTCCAAAACTCGTGCCGGAATGCCTTGTTTAGGTTGCACAGAACCAGAGTTTCCCTTCCACGATCTTAAACCAGGCACAGTCTTCAAAACCCAAACAGTGATGGGCGTACCCAAAGAACTACCAACAGGAGTCAACAAAAAAGATTATGCCCTACTCACAGTAGTAGCAAAAGATGCAACACCCGACTGGGCAGAAGAAGACATTTTTACAGTTTAGTCATTGGTTATTTGTCATTTGTCATTTGTGCCCAATAAAAAACCATCATGAACATCTGCGTTCATCTGCATTCATCTGCGTACAAAAAAACGACCAATGACAAAAAAGTAAAACTTTCAGAGAGGAGACAATAAAAGAATGCCAGTTCAAACCTTAGACATTTCGCCAGTCGGAAGAGTAGAAGGCGACTTAGATGTACGGGTAGAAATACAAGATGGATACGTTACCAACGCTTGGACACACGCCGAACTATTCCGAGGCTTTGAAATCATTTTACGAGGCAAAGACCCCCAAGCTGGATTAATTGTAACCCCTCGTGCTTGCGGAATCTGTGGAGGTTCTCACCTCACCTGTGCTTCTTGGGCATTGGATACCGCTTGGGGTACAGAAGTTCCGCGCAATGCTATTTTAGCCAGAAACTTAGGACAATTAGCCGAAACAATCCAAAGTATTCCCCGCTATTTTTATGGGTTGTTTGCGATCGATCTAACCAACAAAAAATACCAACATAGTTCATTCTACGAAGAAGCTTGTTACAGATTCGCCCCCTACACAGGTAAATCCTACGAACTAGGAGTAACAATCTCTGCCAAACCAGTAGAAATTTATGCTTTATTAGGCGGACAATGGCCTCATTCTAGTTATATGGTGCCGGGTGGTGTAATGTGCGCCCCTACCTTAACTGATATCACTCGTGCTTGGTCAATCTTGGAATATTTTCGCACCAATTGGTTAGAACCTGCCTGGTTGGGTTGTTCGTTGGAACGCTACGAACAAATTCAAACTTATGATGATTTTATGGCATGGTTGGAAGAAGACCCGAAACACGCTAACTCGGATTTAGGTTTTTACTGGCGCATGGGTTTAGATATCGGGTTGGATAAATACGGCGTTGGTGTGGGAAAATATGTCACTTGGGGATATTTGCCACACGAAGATAAGTATCAAAAACCGACTATAGAAGGCAGAAATGCAGCGGTGATCATGAAGAGTGGAGTGTATGACAGCTTTAGCGATACTCACTACTTAATGGATCACACCTTTGCTCGTGAGAATACCACTCATGCTTGGTATGATGAAGGGACTGGAGATGTGCATCCGTTCGATCGCACAACCAAACCAACAGAGAAAAACACCCACGACTTTGATAACGCCTATACTTGGTCTAGTGCAGTCCTTCACGCTGATTTCGGACGTTTGGAAGCAGGCGCATTAGCAAGACAACTGGTAGCGGGTGGCAAACATGGCGAAGATTGGCAACACTACGACGGGTTGATTCTCGATTGTTTCAAGAAAATGGGTGGTGCAAGTATCCATCTGCGTCAACTAGCGAGAGTACATGAAATCGTCAAACTGTATCGTCAAGCTGAACGCTGTTTGCGAGAGTTCCGCTTAAACGAACCTTTTTATATTAAACCAACCGAGAGAGATGGTCGGGGCTGGGGTGCAACGGAAGCTGCTAGAGGTTCTCTGTGTCACTGGGTAGAAGTGGAGGGAGGTAAGATTAAAAATTATCAGATTATTGCGCCTACCACTTGGAATGTTGGCCCTCGCGACGGTGAAGGTAAAAAAGGGCCGATTGAAGCAGCTTTAGTGGGTACACCTATTGCCGATCCTACCGATCCTGTGGAAGTTGGTCATGTTGCGCGATCGTTCGACTCTTGCTTAGTTTGTACTGTTCATGCTCATGATGCCAAAACAGGCGAGGAATTGGCAAGATTTAGAACAGCTTAATTTTAAAAAGAATCTAGGTACGTTGTTGCGCTTCAGCGCTATAGTTTAGCGCTAAAGCGCAACAACGTACTTTCTTAATATGGTTTGCGATCGCACGATAAAATAAATGTAAATTCAATTAACAGTATCGCTTTAAAACTATGACAGATGAAGAACTAAAGCAACTCGTTGAAAGCAATGCTCGCGCTATCCAAGCACTCACTGATAACGTCAATCGGTTTACAATTGAAAGTAGACAGGAGCAAGAAGAATTTCTTCGCGCAATGCAAAGTTTTTCCGATCGAGTTTCTGAAGCAATACAACAGGCGCAAACTGAGCGAGAAGAACTCCGTCAAGCAACTATAGGCATTGCTAATCTGCTCGCTTCTCTCGATCAAGATCGTCCTACAATTCTCAGAAAAGTAACAGCAATTGAAAACAAAATTGACAGGATTTTGGAGAGAGAAAATGGCGATCGCTCTGTCAATGGAGAGTGAGGAAGCAAATTATTACTTGAAATTAATCAAAATCACATATAATTAAAAGAGATAATAACTCCGACTAGTTAGGAGGAGGCAAATATGCAAATTAAAAACAACGAAATGGGAAAAGTTTTCGCAACTCTGAAAATCATTAATCGCGCTGACGAAATCTTGGCAGAAGCGGGAGTAATATCAGAAGAACAAATCAGGTCGATTACGCTGAAAAATGTATTAGTAGACACGGGAGCAACTACTTTGTGTTTACCACCAGAAGCGATCGCAAAACTAGGACTAAAACTCCTCAAAGAAGTAGACGTAGCAACGGCAATGGGAATTGGTAAAGCCCGAATTTTCCGAGATGCTACCATATCAATGTTCGATCGCGAAGGAACCTTCGAGTGCTTGGAACTCCCCGGAGGAGGAGATCCGCTTTTGGGAGTGATTCCTTTAGAAGCTTTGGGGTTAGAAATCGACCTGCAAAATCAAACTTTGAAGCCATTACCCATCAGTCCAACTGAAACTTATTTGACGATTTTGTAGGGATGTGAATTTAGTGAAATTGTATTTACAAATTAAATTGAATCATTAAATTAATTGATTGGCGATCGTGCTATCCATCCTTGACGCGACAACCAATACAATTTAAACTATTACTATTTATGTTCCTTAAGCTATGGATTCCCTAGATAAATCAGCTTCGCTTTATCGTAATGCAATGGAAATGCTAGTAATTGAAGAAATAGAGCGGCAACTACAAAGCCATCCCCAGAATCTCGCAGAATCCATAAATAGACATGAGGCTATAGCTTACGCTCTTAATCGGTTGCCTCCTTTGTATGCTACCTCTTCTGAAGGATATTCTTGGCAACAAAAACGAGCCAGAGAGACATTAAAAGATTTAATTTCTAAAGCTGCTAGGTGGGGAATCAAAGCGGCTCAAAGAAAAAGAGAATTACGCTCTTATGGAAATGCGAAGGTCAATTAGCAATGTCAACTCCTTTAATAAAATAATCTTCATTGAATTTACTCTTAATCAAATCCAACAAAAAACACCAATTTACACCTCAAAGTAAACTGGATAATTAAACATCTTAACTCAATACTTATGAAACAAAATGACAGTAATAAAGAAAGCATAATTATATTATATTTAGGATTGCTAATAAATTTTAAATGAGTTAATCGCTTCCCTGCTTCCATGCTAACAATTATTGGCTGTGGCAATTTAAATCGATGCGATGATGGTGTAGGCGTAATAGTTGCTCAACGTTTGCAACGTCACTTAGCAGAAAATCCCCAAGATAATGTACGAGTTTTTGATTGTGGTACAGGTGGAATAGATGTGATGTTTCAAGCAAGAGGGAGCACATCTTTAATTATTATTGATGCTAGTAACAGTGGTTCGGAACCGGGAGCAGTTTATAAAGTGCCGGGAGAAGTTTTGGAAGAGTTACCAGAAGCTAGTTATACTTTACATGACTTTCGCTGGCATCATGCGATCGCAGCCGGACGCAAAATCTTTAAACAAGACTTTCCCAATCAAGTAACTGTCTATTTGATAGAAGCAGAAAATTTAGACTTTGGTTTAGAGTTAAGTCTCCCAGTTAAGCGTGCTGTAGATACAGTAACCGCAGAAATTTTACAAGCAATTTATCCCTAATTTATCAATAATCCCAATCCCCAGTCCCCAGTTTACGCGCTACAATCCCAGAGGAATCATCACTGCACCAGTATATTACTTATGTTTCTCGACGAACTAACCCCCGTTTTTAAAGAAATGATCCAAAACCCAGTTTCCTTTATGGGTGGATTTATTTCTGGTATTCTTCGCCTCAGCTTAAATGATGACCCTGTGAAAAGCTGGTTAGATCAACAAACAGGTGTTACTACCCCTAGTTCTACTACCACTGAGGGTAACAACGGTAGAAGTAGTGGGCCACAATCAATTTCGATCGAATAAGTAAGACACATAGATCCCCGACTTCTTGAAGAAGTCGGGGATCTGGCTTGGGTTTACCTGGCTTTAGGTAGACCTTTTTGTTTAGAAAATAATACCTAAGACGTATTGCTTAATAAGTGTTTATGCCTTATCAGCAAATAGTATTTCTGTAGTTCGTCTAAAGTTAGAGGCTCTATGAAAAAAGCGTCTTTAAGATTATTAATAGGAGACGCTTGGGCATGAATCGCAAGAGCAATATCTGAAAACTGCCCCACTCAAAAAGCGGCTTTTATAGAGAGGAGGAAGATTAATGTCGGAAGCTATTGGGTCTCTAGCTCAGGAACGTGCCCTAGACCGGGATTGTACCACGCTGTCCCGTCATGTGTTGCAGCAATTACAAAGTTTCTCAGCAGACGCACAAGACTTAAGTGCTTTGATGAATCGCATTGCTTTGGCGGGAAAATTAATTGCTCGTCACATGAGTAGAGCAGGTTTAATGGAAAATGTCCTGGGATTTACTGGGGATGTAAATGTACAGGGAGAGTCTGTCAAAAAGATGGACATTTACGCTAATGATGTTTTTATCTCGGTGTTTAAGCAAAGCGGATTAGTTTGTCGCTTAGCTTCCGAGGAAATGGAAAAACCCTATTACATCCCAGAAAATTGCCCAATTGGACGTTATACTTTGCTCTACGATCCGATCGATGGTTCTTCCAACATAGACATCAATATTAATGTTGGTTCTATCTTTTCCATTCGCCAACAAGAAGGCAATGATGAAGATGGTTCTGCCTTGGATTTGTTACAAAATGGACACAAACAAATTGCTGCTGGTTACATACTTTATGGGCCTAGCACAATGCTGGTTTATTCGATCGGCAGAGGTGTCCATTCCTTCACCCTTGACCCCAGTTTAGGTGAGTTTATTCTCTCTAACGAAAACATTCAAATTCCTCAACATGGGCCGATTTATAGTGTGAATGAAGGTAACTTTTGGCAGTGGGAAGAATCGATTCGGAATTACATCCGTTATGTGCATCGTCATGAAGGTTATACTGCCCGTTATGGTGGCGCATTAGTAGGAGATTTCCATCGCATTTTGTTCCAGGGAGGAGTATTTTTATATCCCGGCACGCAAAAGAAACCAGATGGTAAATTGCGGTTGCTTTATGAAGCTGCACCTTTAGCTTATTTAGCTCAACAAGCTGGTGGTCGTGCTAGTACTGGAATGCAGGAAATTATGGATGTAATACCCAAGAAATTGCATGAGCGTGTGCCACTAATTATTGGCAGTAAAGAAGATGTGGCTTTGGTGGAATCTTTTATCACTGAAGGCGTTAGAGAAGGTAAGGAAAAAGCTGTCGCCAGTTCATAACAAATTTAATTTACACCAACCAGTTCGTAAGTAGATAGTAGTAAAATAAGGAAGAACATGGCAACCAATCATATCTTAGAAATTCAAGAATACGGTCAAAGTATCTGGATGGATAATTTGACTCGCGATCTGATTGAGTCCGGTGAACTCAAACGAATGATTGAAGAGCGTGGGATTAAAGGGATTACTTCTAATCCGGCGATTTTTGAAAAAGCGATCGCAGGCAATAAAATTTACGATGCCGATATCGAAAAAGGCATCCGGGAAGGTTTACCAACTTACAAGATTTACGAATCTCTGATTTTTGACGATATCCGTCACGCTTGCGATATCTTCCGTCCAATTTATGAAGCATCAAATGGCTTAGATGGTTACATCAGCATTGAAGTACCACCAACCATTGCTCACGATACCCAAGCTACCATTAACGAAGCCCGCCGTTACTATCAAGAAATCGGTCGGGAAAACGTGATGATTAAAATTCCTGGTACTAGTTCTGGACTACCAGCAGTTGAGCAAGTAATTGCCGATGGGATTAATGTGAATGTAACATTATTATTCTCAGTAGACAGTTACATAAATACTGCTTGGGCTTACATTTCTGGATTGGAAAAACGTGCTGCTGAAGGTAAAGATATTAGCAAGATTGCTTCGGTTGCTAGTTTCTTCCTCAGTCGGATTGATTCTAACATTGACAGTCGGATTGACAACAAGTTAAAGGCGGGTGTGGAAAACATTAACGTCGAAGCAAAATTACGGACTGTGAAAGGGAAAGTTGCCATTGCTAATGCCAAGATTGCTTACCAAAAGTATAAGGAGATTATCGAGAGCGATCGCCACAAAGCATTAGCCGAAAAAGGTGCTAAAGTACAAAGACTTCTCTGGGCTTCCACTAGCACCAAAGATCCCAACTACAGCGATGTCATGTACGTTGATGAATTGATCGGCCCAGATACAGTTAACACTTTACCACCAAACACAATTGAAGCTTGTGCCGATCACTGTCATGTAGATAATCGGGTGGAATCGAAAGTTGAAGAAGCCTACACCCTGATCGAAAATCTAAAAGATCCAGACATTGACATTGATATCAATCAAGTCATGGATGAACTTCTCACCGAAGGAATTGAGAAATTTGTCCAACCCTTCCAATCATTAATGGATTCTTTAGAAACCAAGGTAAAACAACTGGAGCCAGTGTAAATTAAGGCTATCGTTGCTGCAAATCGCCCTTAATGTAGTAGAGACGTTGTATACAACGTCTCTACTGTCTACACAGGGGGAGCAGCTTTACCTCAATAACTACAGTTGTGTTGCCAAATTGGAGACTACTGCCATGTTAAGTACCAACACGATTTCAGACAACAGCGACCCTCATTTCCAGGCAGGAGCCTGGGAACGAGAACTTGATGCTTCTGAAAAAGCGAGGCTTGGCGAACTAGAAACTGTCATCGAACGGGGACTTCACACCTTTTACGAAGTCGGCAAAGCTTTGGAAGAAATACGGGAAAAGAAACTGCACCGGGAAACTCACAAAACTTTCGAGGCTTATTGCCGAGATAGGTGGGGAATGGCACGACCCACAGCCTATCGTTTCATTAATGCTGCCCTGGTGATGGAAAATTTGTCTCCAATTGGAGACATTTTGCCGAGAAAGGAAAATCAAGTTCGTCCCTTGACCCAACTTTCACCAGAGTTACAGATAGAAATTTGGCAACAGGCAGTGGAGTTAGCGCCAAACGGTATTCCCACAGGTGCGGTAGTACAGCGGTTAGTTGACGAAAAACTGTCATCAGCGAAGACAAAGCGAAGTACTTCGGGTAATCTCTCGGAAGTAGAGCAGTTGCGCCAAGAGAATCAGCAACTCAGAGAACAAATTCGGCGACAGAATATCGACAGGGAAAAGCGTTCAGCTGAAGTAGCGGCTGAATTAGAAAGATTGCGGGAAGAAAACAGACAACTCAAAGCCGAACTTAGACAGCGAGACATTGATTGGGAACGTCGTTTAGCTTATGAAAGGGAGAAAATTAGAGCCGAAGTGAGAGCCGAACTGAAAGCTGAATATGAAGGAATCATTAATTCTTTAACTGCTCAAGTCAAGGAATTAACGCAACAGTTAGAAGAAATACGGTTACAAATTAAGTCGTAATCGAAAATTGACACTATATATAAGGTAGAAAGAACAAAATGGTTACACTTTTACCCAATCCCCTGCGTGTAGGCTTACAACAAGAGAAGATGCCCGAACCACAAATTCTGGTAATCTTCGGTGCATCTGGCGACTTGACTCAACGCAAATTGATTCCGGCAATTTATTATTTAAGACGAGAGCGACGACTACCACCACAAACAACGATCGTCGGTGTGGCGCGTCGAGACTGGAGTCATGATTATTTCCGCGAACAAATGCGGAAAGGATTAGAAGAATTTTCTGAAGGCGTTGGTAACGAGGAACTTTGGGAAGAATTTGCTCAAGGGTTGTTCTACTGTTCCGGTGATATTGACAACCCAGAAAGCTATCACAAACTGAAAGAATTTTTAGTGGAGTTGGATAGTAAAAGGGGTACCAGAGGAAATAGGGTATTTTACCTATCAGTTGCACCCAAATTGTACGGGGAAGCAATTAAACAGTTGGGAAATGCGGGAATGACTGCTGATGCGACAAAAACCCGCGTAGTGATTGAAAAACCTTTTGGTCGAGACTTAGGAACTGCGAGGGCGCTCAACCGAGTTGTTACTCAATATTGTAAAGAGCAACAAGTTTATCGGATTGACCATTATTTAGGGAAAGAAACCGTTCAAAATTTGTTGGTATTTCGGTTTGCCAATGCGATTTTTGAACCTTTGTGGAATCGACATTATGTGGATCACGTTCAAATTACAGTAGCAGAAACGGTAGGGGTAGAAGACCGTGCAGGTTATTACGAAACCTCTGGGGCGTTGCGTGATATGGTGCAGAACCATTTAATGCAAGTATTTTGCTTGACTGCAATGGAACCGCCTAACTCTTTGGAATCTGATTCTGTGCGGACAGAAAAGGTAAAAGTTTTGCAAGCTACTCGGTTGGCAAACGTACATGATTTAACCCAATCAGCAGTTCGGGCGCAATATTCAGCTGGTTGGATGAAAGGGGAAAAAGTGCCGGGATATCGTGATGAACCTGGAGTCGATCCTAATTCCACTACGCCAACTTATGTGGCGATGAAATTGATGATTGATAATTGGCGTTGGCAAGGTGTACCTTTCTATTTAAGAACTGGCAAACGGATGCCGAAAAAAGTATCGGAAATAGCCATTCATTTTCGGGAAGTGCCTTATTTGTTATTTCAGTCGGCAGCCCAACAAGCCAATAATAATGTCCTGATCATGCGAATTCAACCAAACGAAGGAATTGCTTTGCGTTTTGAAGTGAAAATGCCCGGTTTAGAAGTGCGAACTCGGACTGTAGAAATGGACTTTGGTTATGGCACAGCTTTTGGTAAAACTAGTGGCGACGCTTACGATCGCTTATTGCTAGACTGCATGATGGGCGACCAAACTTTGTTTACTCGCGCCGATGAAGTAGAAGAAGCTTGGCGAGTAGTTACTCCCGCACTTACAGCATGGGAAACTCCGACAGATCCAGCATTAATTCCCCAGTATGAAGCAGGAACATGGGAACCAGCAGAAGCTGAATTGCTGATTAACCGTGATGGTAAACGTTGGCGAAGACCCTAACAATTTTCGATTTTAAATTTTCGATTTTCGATTGATGCTGAATCGAAAATCGGAAATTTAAAATCGTTTTGCTCGAAAATCTAAAATCCAAAATCCAAAATCTAAAATTGAACTATGACTACCTCATCTGCACCATTAGTTTCATTACAAGCACCAAAAGATGTATCTGTCGCGGATATTGAAACCGAACTGAGTCAAATTTGGCAAAGTTACAATCCAGGCGGTGAAGGTTCTTTTGCAGCTGCAACTAGGGCAGCAACTTTTAGTTTAGTAATTTATGAACCGGAGGAAACCCAACAACTGTTAGCGGCTTTAGGATATTATATGGGGCCGATTGATGGGATTGAAGGGCCTCGGACTCAAGCAGCTTTAGAAGTTGCCCAAAAAGCTTTGGGATTGGAAGTAACCGGAAAGTCTAACCCAGAAACTTTGGCGAAATTAAAAGAAGAAATTGCCAAAAAAGGTGATGGGATAAAAGCTGATGGTAACGGGGCAAAAACTACGAAATATGCGTTAGATACTTCCGGCGCAGGTTTTGCTGATGCGATCGCTTCTGTTAACCCTTGTCGGATCATTGCGCTATGTCCAACTGTGGGCGAAGATGAAGGTGTAAACGCGCAAGTTTCGGCTTATTGTCCGGTACAAAAACGCACTAGTTCGACGTTAATTTGCTGCGAATATATTACGCTGAGAGGGACACAAACGGCGTTAGATCGGATTGGTGGGATGATTCCCGAATTGGCGATCGCAGATTTACCCAAATTCGTTTGGTGGAAAGCAACACCCGATCCCAATCATGATTTATTTAAGCGCATTGCTGAGTCTAGCAATTGCATTATTCTTGACTCTTCTCACTTCAATGCGACAGAAGAAGATTTGCAAGTTGTGCAAGATTTGATTGAGTCGGGATTGAATGTTGCTGACTTAAATTGGCGGCGTTTGTTCAATTGGCAAGAATTAACCGCAGAAGCATTCGATCCACCAGAACGTCGTCCTCATGTTAAGGAAATCGATCTGGTGACAATTGATTATGAAAAAGGCAATCCAGCACAAGCTTTAATGTTTTTAGGTTGGTTTGCTTCTCGGTTACAATGGCATCCAGTTGCTTATGAAAATCTAGGCGGCGAATATGACATTACAAAGATTAAATTTGTCGGTGCAGATCAAAGACAAATTGAAGTAGAATTAGCCGCAATTCCGATCGCCGCTGGAGAAATCCCTGGTGATTTAATTGGTTTACGTTTAATGTCAACTAATCCCCAAGCTGACTGTTGCACAATTTTGTGTTCGCAAATCGCAGGTTGTATGCGAATGGAATCTGGCGGTGGCGCACAAAATTGTCGCATTGAACAAGTAACACCAATGTTCGATCAACAAGCAGAGAATTTATTGAGTCAGCAATTACAACGCTGGAGTCGTGATATGTTATACGAAGAAAGTATGGCAGTTACGGCAGAAATTCTCAAGTTAGTGAATCGGTAATAACTCAAGTTGCTAGTTACAAATCTGGCTCTTTCTTAGCCCCCCTTTTGATCCCCCTGGAGCCCCCCGAAGTTCGGGGGGCTCCAGCGGAAGAAGAGCTATTAACATCACGGGGGAACTCCGAAAGAATTAATAACTAGCAACTTGCGTTAATATCAATTTTAGGTTTTCGATTTTAGATTTTCGATTAAGTATAAAATCGGAAATCTGAAATCTAAAATCTAAAATCGCTATGAGTCTAATAATTGCCGGAGAACGCAGCGGGGTAGGTAAAACAACTGTAACCCTTGCCCTGCTTGCCACTTTAAAACATCGCCATTTAGCAGTACAATCTTTTAAGGTTGGGCCTGATTATATTGACCCAATGTTTCATCATTATGTAACCGGAAAACCCTGTCGAAATTTAGATCCGGTACTGACTTCGGAAACTTACGTAAAGCAATGTTTTTCCCGTCATATTCAAGGGGTAGAATTTGCTTTAGTTGAAGGGGTGATGGGGTTATTTGATGGGGTAGGGGCGATTCATGAATCGCCCCTACGACTGGGGACTGGGGAAGAAGATAACTTTTTTGCTAGTACTGCACATATTGCTCGGTTGTTGGATTTACCTGTATTATTAGTAATTGATTGTAGTCGGTTGTCTGGTTCTGTTGCTGCGATCGCACATGGTTACAGCACTTTCGATCCTAGAATTAAGATAGCTGGTTTAGTATTAAATCGGGTGGGAAGCGAGCGACATTTAGAACTTTTAAAAGATGCTTTATTACCTTTAAATTTACCAATTTTAGGAGTTTTACGGCGAGAAGATGATATTGCAATTCCCGATCGACATTTAGGTTTAATACCCACCGCCGAACTTCCCCAAATGGATGCTGTAATTGATAAATTAGCCAATTTAGGAGAAATTTGTTTTGATTGGGAAAAACTTCTCCCAATGTTAAAAAGTCAAGTAGGACAGGCATCTTGCCTGTCATCGGTAGGACAGGCATCTTGCCTGTCATCGGTAGGACAGGCATCTTGCCTGTCATCGGTAGGACAGGCATCTTGCCTGTCATCGGTAGGACAGGCATCTTGCCTGTCATCGGTAGGACAGGCATCTTGCCTGTCATCGCCTGTGAAAATTGCGATCGCACAAGACAAAGCATTTAATTTCTATTATCAAGATAACCTAGATTTACTAGAAAAATTAGGAGCAGAATTAGTATTTTGGAGTCCTCTTAATGATACTACTTTGCCCAAAGATGTGCAAGGATTTTATTTTGGGGGTGGGTTTCCCGAAGTTTTTGCCCAAGAATTAAGTGAGAATTTACCGATTAGAGAAGCAGTGAAAAAAGCGATTTTAACAGGAACTCCCACTTATGCAGAATGCGGCGGTTTAATGTACTTATGCGAGGAAATAATAGATTTTTCAGGAAACAGTTACCCGATGATAGGAATTTTCCCGACAAAAGCCGAAATGGGTAATCGTTTAACATTAGGATATCGCCAAGCAACAGCATTGCAGGATAGCCCTATTTTACCATCAGGTGCAACAGTTTGGGGACATGAATTTCATCGTTCCAGCTTATCCGAAACTCCGACAAAACCCTTGTTTAAAATCAAAGGATTTTCTGCTAACTTAGTAAATGAAGAAGGATGGAACTTGTATAACATTCATGCTTCTTACATTCACTTGCACTTTGGTAATCATCGAGAAATTCCCACAAGATTTTTGCAGCAATGCCGATTAAATCGTATTTAAAAAAGTATGTTGTTGCGCTTTAGCGCCATAGTTTAGCGCTAAAGCGCAACAACATACATAGAAAATTCTTTAATTGTTGTGACATTCCGTAAATTCTCTAATAAGGGAATCGGTATTAATCTAAGATAAAAAAACTTATGAAGCAACCAAACAGAAAATCTGATATCTTAATTATCGGTGCAGGACATAACGGATTAGTATCAGCAATAATCCTAGCACGCCAAGGATTTAACATTCTAGTATTAGAAGAAAAACCAGTAATAGGCGGCGCTTGTCGAACCGAAAAACCCTTCAAAACCGCACCGAACTTAGGAACATCAACTGGCGCTTATCTACTAGGTTTAATGCCTCCTGAACTCCTCCAAAAACTCAACATAAACTTACCAACAATTAGGCGCGATCCACATTATTTTTTACCTACTACTGATAACAGATATTTGCTTTTTGGTTCAAATCAAGAAGCAATAAAACAACAGTTTATTGACTTCTTTTCTGAAGCAGACTGTCAAGCAAACGAAGCATTACAAAATGAGATTTCCCAAATCAGAGAAGACATCGCCCCAACTTGGTTAACTTCGCCGCTTTCAATTGAAGAAACAGCCGAAAAATACGTCCGTCCAAAACTGCGCCAAATATTTATTGACTTATGTCGAAAATCAGTGGGAGAATATCTCGATCGCTTCGACTTCAAAAGTGATTTAGTCAAAGCAATGTACGCTGTCACCGATGGATTTTCGGGAGTTTGTGGAACTTGGGATACACCCGGAACAGGGATGAATTTTTTAATCCATAATATGTGTAGATTACCGGGAAGTGACGGAACTTGGATGGTAGTAAAAGGGGGAATGGGAACTGTTACCCAAACTTTGGCTAATGAAGCAATTAAAGCTGGGGCAAAAATTGAAACTGGCAAAGGTGTCAGCCAAATTTTGGTAGAAAACAATCAAGTTAAAGGCGTAGTTTTAACCGATGGTAGCGAAGTTTCTGCTAAGATAATTATTGTTAATGCCGATCCTTTCCGAATGCGAGAATTAGTTGGGGCGGAAAAATTACCAAACGATTACAATCAAAGGTTAGATAGCTACCGGAAAAATGGTACAACTTTTAAAGTAAATATTTGTTTAAAAGACTTGCCGAAATTCACCTGTTTACCGGAAAATAAAGGGCAGTTTAACACGACAATTCATTTATTACCAGATGAATCGGAGGTAATGCGATCGCTAAACACCACTTTCGCCGAAGTTAAAGCCGGAATTTTACCCAATTTTCCCACAATTGAATGGTACATTCATACAACTATCGATCCATCTTTACAAGATGAAAAAGCAAGGCATAATTCAGCATTGTTTGTGCAATGGGTACCTTATGAACTAACAGGAACGACTTGGGAAAAAGAAGAGAGTCGCTATGTAAATCATTTGTTGTCAATTTGCGATCGCTTCGCCCCCGGAACATCCGAATTAGTCCAAGAAGTCTTTCCCTTACATCCCCAAAAAATCGAGCAACATTTTGGCATTACCAGAGGACATATTCACCACATTGATAACTCTTATGGATTTAGCGATCGCCTCCCATATACTACACCAATATCCGGGCTTTATTCTGCTAGTGCAGGTTGTCATCCTGCTGGTTCTGTTATTGGTGCAGCTGGATATAATGCTGCTCAAACAGTATTACAATTACTTAAAAGCTAACATTCCATTAGGCGAAACTTTATGTAACCAAGCCTTGCCACAAGAACCAAAAAGCTGTAACTTATCTGCTACAACTGATTGCATAGCTGCGATCGACTTTTCCATCACATCTAACAAATCAGGGGAAGATAAAGAATTAGTGGATTTTAATACCTCTAAATAAGCCTCCCGCACTTCCGTATTAACATTAAACTTGCAAACTCCCAATTGAATAGACTTGCTAATCATAGATTCAGGTAAACCCGAAGCGCCATGCAAAACCAAAGGTATATCAATTAACCTCCGAATCGCCGCCAACCGATTAAAATCTAACTTAGGTTCACTTCTATATTTGCCGTGAACATTGCCAATAGTTACAGCTAAAGTATCAACTTTTGTTGCTTTAACAAATTCCTTTGCTTGTTGCGGATCGGTCATTTTTGCCTCGTATTCCGCCACAGTTAAACCATCTTCCGTACCGCTAATTCTGCCAATTTCTGCTTCCACAACCGCCCCATTTTCATGAGATAATTTAGTCATTTCACGAGTAAAAACTAAATTTTTCTCATACTCCATAGGAGAACCATCTGCCATAATAGATTTTATTCCTGCTGCTAAAGCAGCTTGAATATCTTTTTCCGAAGTGCTGTGATCTAAGTGAACGGAAATTGGTACTAAAGAAGACTTAGCAGCTTCCAAACAAAGCGCCACCAAAGGCGATTTTCCATAACTTAAAGCGCTGGGATGCAGTTGCAACATCGCTGGACTTTGCAAAGCTTCAGCCGCATTAATTACCGCTTTTACCCCTTCCAGGTTATAAATATTGAAAGCACCGATCGCATAAGCATTTCTGTGCGCCGTTTCCAAGAGTTCAATGGTTGAGGTAAGCATGATTGTGGCATTGCTGAGGAACTATTATCTTTCTACCATTAAACTGAAAAAACCTCAAAACAATTCAAGACTTTAGGCGCTCAATTTAGTATAATCGAGGACTAAAGTCTTTAAGAAAACTGGTTTTAACCCAAATTAGTGTGAAGTTCTGGAACCAAAAGTAGTAGAACACTGAAACTAAAAGTTAATGTAAGTGTTAATTTATTCGCTAAAAAGCCAGCAAATTTAACAGATAGGGAGTAGAAATCGAAATTCAGGAACTTAAAGCTTTAATTAAAGAGAGTGTTCGGGAAGCTAACTATATGGTTAAACTTAAATTAGAATCAGCCAGAGGCTTTTAATCATGAAATCCAAACTCTTAGAATTGGAAGGAACTTGGGAAGAAATTGTAGCGCACTCATCTGAACTAGCTGGACGGCGAGTGCGTCTCACTGTACTAGCTGATGAACCTACAACAAAACCCCTTTGGGAGCAAATTATTGAGATTGGCGAACAAATTCCAGAAACAGAATGGGATAAATTACCAAGGGATTTAGCCCGTAATTTTGAACATTATATGTATGGATCTCCCAAGAAAGAATGAGGCAGATCTTTGTTGATACGCAATATCTTATATACACAGCCATGCTTGACTTAGCAAAAATCCACTCTATTGCTCAATCTTACTCTCCACAAGAACTGTTTGCGGCACTAATTTGGCAGCGTCGATTCAACGAGTTTGATGGCGAGGAAGTGATTACTGACCTTTCGCAAAATCCTGATTTATGGGTGAGTTTTCTATTTACAAAACCAATTTTTGCTTCTGATCCTGATGGACTGAGTTTTGGTGGTGTAATTGATACTCTGATTGCAATGGCTAACTATCGTCCCATGCCAGAAACGAGTATTATTCATTTCATTGCTTATCCAGCAGATACGCTGTTTATCCTCACAGAAAATCAGGATACAACGGTTTCTCAACTTTTGGATTTGGGTAAAAAGTGGCGTGCTGATTCAGTGGATATATGTGATGGCATGAGTGAAGAGTACGGTTTTCGGCTGAAACGCCGACTTTTGACGCGATTAACAAAAGCTCTTGATGATGAATCAGGAATGCAGATGCGTGATGCAGTGGTGATTTCTTATTGGTGGGATTGAGTTTGAGAAGAAAGTATTCAAGTCAGGATTGGGAAACTAGCAAAGAGGGGATAATGATGTTAGAGAGAATGGCTCGTGACACTCGTAACGTCAAAGCTATTAATGCTCTTACGGAAGTATTAGACAATAGTGAAGCTCAAGAAGCATTGTATACTGTGGCTGATATCCTGTTAGCCATTGACCCTGGTAATCAGACGGCTATCAATGTTTTAAGTCGTTGGTTTCCCTCTGGAATGCAGTCAGGATGGGCTAGGACATTGTGGCAAACCCAGTACGCTAATCAAATTCCAACAAAAGTTGATTTTACTGGGGTGGATGAAACTATTAAGGACAAAAATACTTATGACGAGATAATCTGGAACTGCGCCCAAAACATGACTTACCCAGAATTTTATCAAGTTTGGCATTATTACCCCACTACTACCCATCCAGAAGCACCCGATAATATCCCTGCTACTTTTTCTCCCAGTTTTCAATCCCTAGAAATCCAAATCGCAGATATTTCTTCTCAACTACAACCTACTGCTCAAACTTACCCTCTTTATATTGATGCTCAAGCGTTGGTAGGGGAGACAAACATCGCAACTTTGGCGCAAGAAATTTGCACCCAAATTTATCTTGCTGCGTCGTTAGATTCAGAACTTCCACAGGAAACAGTCAACAGCGCGGCTCAACTGAAAACAAAAATTATTCAAGTCAAAAATCGGCTGCAAAAACAGCATTTAGCTTTAATTTTTCACAATTGCCAACCTCATACAGAATTAGTTAATTTCAGCCGAAAACTTCTCCCTGGTTTAAATAATTTTCTCCATATCGCTTGGATAACCGAGGTGCCTATAGAACCACCTTTAAGGGGTTTTCCACCTAATCAACCGAATTTATCTAGTGTGATGCAAAGCTGGATCGATGAGATTGAGTAAAAAATCATGTATTTGGCAATGTAACTGAGTTTACAGGTTCAGAAGAATTGAGTTTTTCTAAGATAGAACAGTCATATCCAAAATTTAAAGATGAAAATGTGAAAGCAGTTGCGATCGCTTTTTCCCCATCTGCCATAACTAAATAAAATAAAATTGAGTAAGTTGGAGATGCGATCGAGTTCACTGATGGCGAATTTTATTCGATAAAGTTAATGTAAGTGTTAATATATTCGCTAAAAAGCCAGCAAATTTAACAGATAGGGAGTAGAAATGGAAATTCAGGAACTTAAAGCTTTAATTAAAGAGAGTGTTCGGGAAGTTTTGCGAGAAGAAAGGCTTTTACTCTGTCAAGCTTTAATACCCTACATCAGCGATGAAGAACAAGAAGAACTGAATGAAATGTTTGGTTCCCCATCAGACTATGAAGATGAAGAGTTAGTTGATATGACAGATTGGGTAAAACATGGTGGGCTCTCCCGTATTTATGGTGATAACAAAATCTTATTTAACTGTAGGGTGTGTTAGGCACGGATAACAAATTCAGCATTTCAACCAATAATTAAATTCCCGTGCCTAACGCACCGTTTTCAAAGTTTGTAACACCTATG
>NZ_JBHFNQ010000020.1:0-24828 GCF_041929345.1 Floridaenema aerugineum BLCC-F46 | reverse complement strand
AGGGTAGACCTTAAACTCGTAGACAAACACGACTGATACTGAATTAATGGATATCAACTATTATGATAGCATGGAATTGAAAAATGGGCAATAAAAAGCCATCCTCGAAGGACGGGGCTTGTATCCCATTATTTTCGGTCATAAATCACTATGATCTCCTAACACAGCTTCGCTAGATCTGGGACAACAGCGATTGCGTCCACTATTTTTGGCAGAATAAAGAGCATTATCAGCTTGTGCGATTAAATCTTCTAACTTATTTGCTCTCGTAGGAATAAGACTAGCTACCCCTAGACTTAGAGTGACATATTGACTAACATCAGATTTAATATGAGGAAGGGTTAGAGCTTCTACTGTCATTCTCATATTTTCTGCTACGACTAAGGCATATTCAATATTAGTATTTGGTAAAATCACAGCAAATTCTTCACCACCATAACGGGCGACTAAATCCGTTGCCCTGCGAGCTACTTGCACCAAGGTTTGGGCGATCCGAATTAAACAGTCATCGCCTCTTTGATGTCCATAATGATCGTTGTATTTTTTAAAATAGTCAATGTCAATTAAAATCAGTGACAAGGGTTGTTTTTCCCTGCGATGTCTTTGCCATTCAATAGCTAAATAATCATCAAAACGTCGGCGATTAGCAATTTGGGTTAAACTATCTGAATTGGCGATTAATTTTAATTGTAGATTAGCTAATTCTAATTTGTCTTTAGCAATGGATAATTCTTCGGTTCTTTGCTCGACTTTTTTCTCTAGCAGGGTTGCATAGCTACGTATATCCGCGACCATTGAATTGAAAATTTCTGCAAGTTGACCTAATTCGTCTTTACGTTTTAGATCTACCGTTACATCATAATTTTGGGACTGTACTTTTTTAGCGGCGATTTGTAGCTGTTTAATCGGATACCCTAAATGTCGAGCCAAAAGGAGCGAAAGTAAGATGGAGAAAATAAAACTAATAGTAATTATAGTGACAGAGATATGTTGTAACTTTCTGATTTCGTCTTGTGGACTTCCTACTACATAATCTAAGCCAAGAATAGCAATGGTTTGACCCTGTTGATCCTTAATAGGAACAGCAGAAGTCATACAAGTATAAAAACTATCTGTATAATAGTTTTTTGTAACCTGTATTTCACCTGTTTTAAAAGCTAGAGCGAAGACTGGATCGTTGGAGACATAAAGATTGCCAATTGGATTCCCTAGCCAATTCTTTCCATCTGGATCGGGATGAGGTGCGACCAGAATTTTGAGAATTTTGCGATCGGGTGACTCTGGAATTGGAACCATAATATAAGGTACAATCGAATCTGGAACGACTAAATATTTGGGTTTTGGATAAAAGTCTTTTAACGGTGTTACTTTATTTAGACTGGCATGGAGAATTTTTCTAATAATTTGAGAGAGACGTATAAATTCTTTTGTAGACTGAAATTTACGAATATTTTCAGGTGTCAGACTATTCATTGTGCCGCCTGGTGGTAATTTTTGCAGATCCACCCTAGAAAATTGAGCTTGCTTGTTAATCTCTGTTTTGAGCTTGACGATCATTTCCCGATCTTTTTTGCTAAATAAAAAAGTACTGTTACTCCCAACAGCTTTAAGATGTTCTGTAATTTGACGCTTCACTAGATTAGAAGTAATCGAATAAAAGTAGTAAAAACTGGTAATATTAATTCCTACTGTTAATAATATAATTGAAAGACCTAACTTTAGCCTAAATGAATTACACATAGTTTAATCGTAAGCGTTCAAAGCGGTACGAATCAAGCGAACTCAAGAGATGGAAAAGAGCTAAAAGTTTGCTGTCTACAACGTATATACATAGAGCGGTTAATCCCTTCAAGAAATATTAGTATTTCTGGGGATTGAGAAAGAGCGAAGAAAATGCAAGCTCTGAGAACGTTTATAGCTTCAAAGTTCCATAAGGAGTTCTGGTAGTAGTTGAGACTTAAACCAGATGAATATGGTTTAAGTCTCACTTACAGTGTAATTTAGAATTAATTAATTCTAAAAAAACTTATTTATCACTCTTAGTCCATTAGCTAGTTCATCATTCTGTTCCTTTTTTATTACTTTTTCAGCAAGCCCTAAATATTACTTCTACAACTAGATCGGGTTTAGTCGCTGTGGCGCTACCGATGGCAAATGATTCGTCAGCTTGCGCGGAAACTTCCTCTTCCTTTTCTTGGGTAAAGCTGCCTAATGGGTTAAATTCAATGTTTTTGGCAAGAAAGTATTGGCAGAGTAAAAACGCAATCATGCGACTGATTGATTCGTGTTCGGGGGAAACTGTCAAGATTTCAATTTCTCCTTTGTAATAAGCCAACCTAATTCCTGGTGAGTCAGCAAAGCTTTCCTGAAGTAACTTGAACTGTTGCCAGGTCATCCCAGAGTGGACTAGCCGTTGGTCTTTTGTTTTGTCTAGCGTTACTGCCATGACCGAAATTTCCCTACTCTGATCACCAGCTTACCTAATCCATCCTTTCGGCTTTCAGGGATCGATCGCCATTTAGCCAAGCTGTATTCCCCCATCTCCTCATCTTCCCAACTATAGATAAGTCTATATACCTATGGGAGGAAAAGTTTTATCAAAAAATGTTACTAAATTGTTACGAAGTTTAATACAATATAAACATCGATTAAATAAGTATTTTTGCTCAAGGCCATGATAGAGGCTCAATTTCCCTGGCTCACTGCGATCGTCCTGCTCCCCCTGGTAGCATCCCTGCTCATTCCCGTATTGCCCGACAAAGAGGGCAAGCGCGTGCGGTGGTATGCTCTTGGCGTAGGTATTGCAGATTTTGTTTTAATGTGCTATGCCTTCTGGAAGCATTACGATCCGAGCAATGCTTCTTTTCAACTGGCGGAAAAGTATGCTTGGGTGCCGCAGTTAGGGATTAACTGGGCAGTTTCGGTGGATGGAATATCCGTACCGCTGGTGCTTTTGGCAGGTTTAGTGACTACTTTAGCGATTTTGGCAGCTTGGCAAGTCGATCGCAAACCCCGCCTCTTCTACTTCTTGATGCTGCTGCTGTACTCGGCACAGATTGGGGTTTTCGTTGCTCAAGACTTGATCCTGCTGTTCATCATGTGGGAAGTAGAACTAGTTCCCGTTTACTTGCTCGTCTCCATCTGGGGTGGCCCAAAACGCCGTTACGCAGCTACAAAATTCATCATTTATACTGCACTAGCTTCTATATTTATCCTCGTAGCAGCCTTAGCAATGGGGCTTTATGGCGGTGGCAATCTCACCTTTGATATGGCAGAACTCGCCACAAGGAATTACCCATTAGTACTAGAACTCTTACTATATGCGGGTTTACTGATTGCGTTCGGTGTTAAACTCGCGATTTTCCCGATGCACACCTGGCTACCTGACGCTCATGGTGAAGCTTCCGCTCCTGTGTCGATGATTTTGGCTGGTGTGTTGCTGAAAATGGGCGGATATGGGTTAATTCGCTTGAACATGGAAATGCTCAATGATGCTCATGTTTACTTTGCTCCAGTTTTAGCAATCATTGGTGTTGTCAATATTGTTTATGGCGCTTTGACTTCTTTTGGTCAAACTAACATGAAGCGCCGCCTCGCTTATTCTTCCGTTTCTCACATGGGTTTTGTGTTGCTGGGTATTGCTTCCTACACTGATTTAGGTGTGAGTGGTGCAATGCTGCAAATGATTTCTCACGGTTTAATTGCTGCGGTGTTGTTCTTCTTGGCTGGTGTGACTTACGATCGCACTCATACCCTAGCATTAAATGAAATGGGCGGAATTGGTCGAGCAATGCCAAAAGTTTTTGCACTGTTCACCGCAGGCGCAATGGCATCTTTAGCACTCCCTGGAATGAGCGGTTTTGCTAGCGAACTCTCGGTTTTCGTGGGTGTAACTACTGGCGATATCTACAGTTCTACTTTCCGCACCGTTACAGTTTTCCTCGCCGCAGTGGGTGTGATTCTCACTCCTATCTACTTGCTTTCGATGCTGCGACAAATCTTCTTTAACTCTGGTGCAGCACCTACTTGTAATTTGGGTAATGAAACTGTCAAAGGTTCGGGAGATCAAGAAGCAGTTTGTTTTGGTACTAGCTGCGTTTTACCTGCAAATGCTCACTTTAGAGATGCAAGTCCCCGCGAAATCTTCATCGCTGCTAGCTTTTTGATTCTGATTATCGGTATAGGTTTCTATCCGAAATTAGCTACCAAATTGTACGATGCCAAAACTGTGGCAGTAAATGCTGAAGTCCGTCAGTCTTACACCCAAATTGCTCAAAGCAATCGCCAAATTTATGCGAAAGGGTTTTTAAGTTCTCCGCAAATTCTCGAAACAGAAATCGCTACGGTTCCGGGAATTGTGAAGTAAGGTTTTCATTTTCTACTTGTGTTGAATTGTGTTGAATGTTTGGCGATCGTTCTTTCTTGTTTGTGGGGAGAGGGCGATCGTTTTTTTGTGGTGGAATGGCGATTAAAGTTGAATTTTTAAATATCAAACCATGATTGAATAAATAATTATCCCAGTTTGGGATTATCCTAAAATAGGTTTATCATGTTTGGAAAATATCTACTGTTAAAGCTAAGACACAATGAAATCTGTTTTCAGCCATGAGTATCACATATTCAGGCGATGTATGATTGCAGCCCGTAAAGAAGCTCAATTAACTCAAGCAACTCTTGCTAAATCTCTTAAAAAACCACAATCTTTTGTGGCTAAATATGAGAACGGTGAACGACGATTAGATGTAATTGAATTCCTGTTAATTGCCCGTGCAATGGAAGTAGATCCCTGTGAAATTCTTAGGAGAGTTGAGCAAGAAATAACTAATATATCCCATGAGGGAAGTACATGAACACACAGGAAGTAATTAGACTTGCAACTCAATATCTTGATGGTTTATCAGGTCATATTTTTGACGTTTTAGATATATCTAAACCTGTGTCTGTGGATGCAGCAGTAAATTTAGCTAAAGTAATTTCTAAACTTTCACCGTTAGTTGGTAATCTAATTGAATTTAACACTGTTGAATTTTTGAATAAGCATAATCAGTTTTCCAATTTTGGCAAATGGCAAAGACAAGATCCTGGTTTTCCTGATACTGTATTCATTGGTGAGGTTCAACCGACACCTGGATTAGAAATTAAAGCATGGTTTCCATTAGCAACTGAAATAACAGCACGTTTCAAAGATAGCCAGAACCACTTTCAGTTTGACCAGACCTATGTTGTGATGTTGGCATGGCTACCTGAGAAAGTTATTTATGGGAAACCTCGCATATTTGATGTATGTGTTATCTCCGGTTTGTCTGTAGCTATAGCTAGAGATAACCATTATCATAATCCACCAGATTACCTTGTTTTGGAGCCGGAAGATACAACTCAAAGAACAGCAAATCTACAACAAACTAACACCAATGGTTATAAGTTTCAGGGATCTAAGGAAGAGTTTTTAGAAGCTCAAAAAATAGTTGAGTCATGGGGTGTTGAAGGAAAACTCTATAAGCCAACTAGAGAATATCAGCGTCTTCTTCGTCAGTTATTAACGCGATACACTTATCGACTAGACACCAATTTTGCCAAAATGGATAGAATAGTACATCCAGAAATCGAAGAATTTAAGAAACTTGTCTACAATGCTGAAATTGCAGGTATGACAGTTGGCAAATGGAATAAACTTTTATCAAGTCGTCGAGAGGAAAGCATCAAGAGAGCTTTACAAATTTATTTAGAAATTAGAGAAGAGACTATTGATGAACTTCTTGATTAAATCTCTTCACACCATAAGAGAAATAGTCAGGATCAAGTTCACAAGAATATGCTCTCCGTTTTAGCTTACGCGCTGCCAGTGATGCACTAAATAAACCTCCAAAAGGTTCCCAAATTACATCTTTTTCATCAGATGATGATTCAATGATAATGCTCATTAAGTCAAGAGGTTTTTGATTGAGATGGACTGCTTTGCCAGATGAAGTTTTAACTCTTTCATCGCCTCGCAATGCTGGTCGTTGCCAAACATTTGTAAAACCGTGAGGACATTTAAACTTCGATCGCATCTTACTCCATTCCTCTCCCTTCAAGGGTTGGTTGCCATTCAAAGAAAAATAAGGTTTTCCTTCCGGGTTGCCATGCTCATTTGCGTAGTTCACTAGCCTTTCAAACATTTCTGGAGGTGGAAAATACCATAAGTGTCCTTGATCAAAATATTTTCTAGTTGCAGCATTTACTACACCACAGGCATAATTTGCTCGTTTTAACGGTAGTTTAGAGCGTTTCCATTCATCTAGTAACCATGCTTTTAACGTCAATCCATTTACCTTAACTTCTCGCACATATTGAACACATACTTCAGTAACTACAGGAAACCTACGAATTTTCTCCGTATTAACATTTCCTGCTATGTGTCCTTTTCCCTTATTCCAAATATTGCAATTAACGTAGCGCCAACCGTATTTTTCTAAAACAGGATGTACAACAGCCCAGCCTATTTCCGAGTTCCAAAACCAAAGAGTTGTAGATGGCATCGCAGCGTTTGACCATGCCTGAATATGAGGTTCGTACCAATGAGGTAAATCAAGATGGTCTGAAGTGTCTCCTTCAAAACCAAGAATACCGTAAGCTCCATCTGAAACAATGACAGTAGGCTGCTCCCAATTACTATAGTGTTCTAGACTATCGCCTAGATACAAAGCAACATATTCATCACTCCATACAGAAATATTTAAGTTAGTGTCAAGTTTGACTACTTTTCCACGACCAACTGTGCTAGTAGCCTTATGTTTCAAAATTTTGTGGGAACTCGACTCTGGATTAGGCAGGCTCATTTAACTATTTAGGTAGCTTTGAGAATTAAGTAATCACGACTTTATCGACTTTATCCCCTTTTGGGATATTTGTATAGCTACAAAGTCCCTCGTCATTTAACCTGTAATCACTTCATAATATTAAAAAGCTATTTGATTGCTATGAGTTTTACTACTTACAAATGGACAATTGAACGTTATCATCGTGCGATCGATGCAGGACTATTTGACGATCAGCCTGTTGAGTTATTGCGCGGAGATATTGTAGTTATGCCACCAGAACGAGAACCTCACGCTTACTACAATAGCGAAGTTGGGGATTATTTACGGGTATTGCTAGGAAATCGGGCGAAAATTCGTGAAGCGCACCCCATCACTCTACCCAATGACTCGGAACCAATTCCAGATTTAGCAATTGTAAAACCATTGGGAGCAGTTTATCTAGAACATCATCCCTATCCCGATGACATTTTTTGGCTGATTGAGTTTTCCAACACTACTCTTGGTAAAGATTTAAACGAGAAAAAAGCAATTTATGGCGAAGCGGGTATCGCTGAATATTGGGTTGTAAATCTTCAGGATAGGGCACTTAAAGTTTTTCGAGATTTAGAGAATGGGCGCTATACCACAGAACAAACTTTCAAAACTGGGTTGGTGTCTCCTGTTGCTTTTCCAGATGTACAAATTCAAGTGCAACAACTGATGAATCCGCAGCAGTAAAAATTAAGATATAAAAGCTAATTTTTACCACAGATGAAACACAGATAAACACAGATAAACACAGATGATTTAGAATGGTTTATCGATTTTTAGCAAATATCTAAAAATTTCAGTCCACTTAAGTGGACTTTAGCTATTAGCCTGCGATTTGAATCGCAGGCGGGATTTAGCTATTAGCCTGGAATTTCAACTCGAAGCAATCTATCAACTAAAACAAATTAGTTTCCGTCATATTTAGCAAATTAGAATTCAACACAAGTTCTGGTTGATTACTCATTGAAACTTCCGCATAACTAGACAAAATTCCACTTAAAGAATCGGCAAAACTTTGTGCCAAAATGTTCATTGAAGAATCTGTCACTCCAAAATTATCATTAAATAATTGCAGATTTGACAATGATTGTGCTGCGGAAGTTACCGTAATTACTGTGTCGTTTCTGGCTGTTAAATTTTGAATTCTGGTGTCTTGCGCTACTCCTACATCTGCAACATTAAAAGGAGTATTAGCAAATCTTTGGGTTAAATAATTTGCTAATGCCGTTTGTTCGCCAATGCCTGTTTCTACTTGATTTATTGCAGGGAAATTGGGGAAGGGATAACCATCACCACCACCAGCTAAAAAGTTTAATGTAACGGTGCGGAAAGTACGATTTGGATCGCCAACTAATTGCCCATTTTGTACTACCACATCGGTGGTATTTCCGTTAGCATCTTTAACAGCTAAAGATACTACTCGATTTCCCGCTGGTCGATTAGGATCGAAACTAAATGCAATTCCTGCTACTTGGGGAAAACGTCCGGGGGTTCTTCCTGGGCCACTATCAGCTACTCCATGTTCAATTACTTGTTGCAATTGTTGGGCAGTTAATGTTAACAAGGTTAACTGATTGTTGAATCTCAAACTGTTTTCAATGTCGAGGCGAGAAATTTCACCTGCTTCTTTACCTGCGCTAGGATTAGCTACTGGAGGAATCTTTTGTCCGGCATTTGGATCGTTGCCACCTGCGCCAATAACTGCACCAATAGCTTCCCGAATTCCACCGCCATTTTTGAGGGAAATTACTACTGAAGGATCGACTGTTCTAGCAGCAGCAAGATTAGCATCTGCGGTTAAATTTCCTAAGTTTGTTTCTTCGGTACGCACTGAGTTTCTTTCACCATTTAAGTAAACACTAGTGCGTCCGAAAATTTGTGAGTCTTTGGTATTAATGACGGTTTTTAGTGCTTGGGTTACTTCCACAACTTTGGCATTTGGGGCGGCGTTTCCTGTGGCAACTACTCCTTGTTGATCTGTGGCGTATGCACCGTTAATGTCAGGATTTAAACTTTGGGTAACTACTCTGCCTTGAGCATCGAATTCAGTAACTAAACGACCGACATATTTATAGTTACTGGTGGTGTTTACTACTACTATTGGTTCGCCTGTTGCGGAGGTTCTTAATAGGGGATAAGTGCCGCCTGATGTGTCTCCTGCTCTTAAGCGATCGCTAGAATCAGATAACAATGTATGCGAACCACCAGCCACTATTATATCTACATCTCGCAACCTGGGAGCTAAATTTAATTCCAGATCTAATTGTTGCAAGTGTGCCAACAGAATAACTTTGTTTATTCCCTGTCCTGTTAAAGCATCAACTGATGGTTGAATTGTGGCAGCTAAAGCGTCTAAATCTTGAGGATTTTCTGGTAAAACTCCTACATCTCCTGGTGCAGAAATGCTTCGCAATGTGGGGGTAGTTGCACCAACAATCCCAATTCTTTCGCCATTAACTGTAATTACAGTGCTTTTAGCAATACTATTAGGAATAGTGCTGGCTTCTTGCCCATCTGGTACTACTAAATCCCGCAAGTTGGCATCAGGAGCAAAGTTTAAATTGGCGCTTAAATAGGGAAAACTTGTGCCGGGATATCCTCGATCGCTGGCAATTAAAGTCCTAACTTGTCTTGTACCTTGGTCAAATTCGTGGTTGCCAAAAACGCTAGCTTGCACACCCATTGCATTGAGGATGATTATATCACCGCGACCGATATCTTCTCTGCCTAAAACTGGTCTTAAAGAGGGGTCGCTGCTAGCGGCAAAAAATGGGCCTGGGATGTAATTATCGCCGGAAGAAAGGAATAGGGTATTGTTGGGAAATTGCGATCGCAAACCATTAACTACAGATGACATTCTCGGCGCATCATCTAATGCAGAAACTCCCCCTTCAAAGTCGGAAGCGTGCAATAACTGAAGTGAGAAACTGCCGGGAACTGTTCCTACTCCCCCAGGCCGACCTTCCGATCTGCCGAACTGAACAAAATGCTGGAAAGCACTACCAATAGTACCAACTGTAACTGCTGCTTGAACATCGGGATTTTGTCGTAAATAAAAACTGGGATTAAACTCTATGCTGGGTTGACGTTGTTCCAATTGTCCAAAGTCAATGAAGTGTGTTAAAGCACTTCTGATACTTCTATTATTTACAGTTTGTTGAACATCTGGATTTCTTTGTAAATAAAAATTACTATTAAAAAGAGTGCTCGGATCGCGACCTTCAAATTGTCCGGCAGCGATGAAGTGTTCAAAAGCGCTGCGGAAAACACCTGCATTTACCGCAAGTCGGACATCTGCATTTCTTTGTAAGTAAAAGTTAGTGTTGAAAAAACTACTAGGATCGCGACTTTCAAATTGTCCAAAGCGGAGAAAGTGTTGTAATGGGCCCCCTGGTAAATTGCCTCTACTAGCAGCAACGGCAACATCTAGATTTTCTGCTAGGTAAGAACGACTGTCAAATATGCTGGAAATTTGTAATGCCATAAGTTTAGCTTCCTTACACAAATTGCTAATCGTCTCATGGCATGGTTAAGATGTTTTTATCTAGAGGTTATGAAATTAGGTAAATGATTCAATAAGACCTTTCTAAAGGTTCTCCTGCTGCTTTCCAACCTTGAATACTCGGAGGAAAACCGGAAACGTTGTGATATCCTAGCATTTCTAAAGACATCACTCCCATTGCAGTGCGATAACCTGTTGTGCAGTAGAGAATTACCGGACGATTTTGGGGAATTCGATCGAGATTTTGCGTTAAAGTTCGTAAAGGAATATTAATCGCACCTGGGATATGTCCAGAATTGAATTCACTAGGTTCTCTGACATCAACTAATAGAGCATTTTTGCTTTTGCTGATACTTTTAAGTTTGTCTACTTGTTGAATTGTGTAATAGTTATTAGGAATGGAGGTGAGGAAGCGATCGATCGCTTCTACCACATTACTTTCCCCAACTTCATTACCTAACGACGCTGCTAACATTGATGGCGCATTGATTAGCCAAACAGGTAGAACAAAAAGTAACAAGCTGGCAAATAAATTAAGTAAAACTTTTCGCATCTTTACCTCAAGCCGATAAATTTTCTAACCAAGGTTTAGCACCCGCATTACGCCGAATTTCTCGCCAAATTTCTGTTGCTGCTAACGCACCATCTCCCGCAGCAACTATGACTTGATTTAACCCTACTTTCAAATCCCCAATGGCAAAAATTCGCGGATGTGAAGTTCTCCCCATTTTATCTGTCACCAAGTTGTTACCTTGCATTTCCAGGGTAATTCCTTGCAGGTAAGTATTGTGATAATGTGAACCCATTGCAATTAAACCCGTTTCTAGTTCAACTGTTTCACCATTTACCAATTCCACTCCATTCATTTGATGATTTTCCCCTAAAAACTGCTTGATTGGAGTTTCAACTAATTGATAGCCTAAACTCTTTAATCGCAGACGCATTTCTTCACTTACAGTAAACGCGCCATGAGTGAAAACAGTAATTTTAGGAGTAAACCAACTAACACTTTCTACTAAGGGAATGTTAGCTTCACTTCCGACAAACAAACCACATTTTTTATCGATGATTTCGTAACCATCACAAATCATGCAGACGTGCAGATTATACCCAGCATATTCATAAACATTCTGCATATCATCTAACATGGGTAACTTATCAATAATGCCACTCGCCGCAATTAAGTATTTAGTACGAAATACGGGATAAACACTATTTTGCCGACCGACTTTTACTCGCACTGAAAAGGTTTCTCCCTCATCAATTACTTGTTCTACATAACCATTGAGTAAGTCACCATCTAATGAAAGAAAATGCTCTTTACCTTTTTGCAGTAAAACGCGACCAGGTGTGTCTGGAGGTAAGCCTAAATAGTTGTGTAATTCCTGCATCCAAAAAGAGCGTGCTTTGCCTTTGTCAATAATTAGTGAAGACAGGCGGTAGCGTTGCAAGTAAATACCAGCAGAAAGTCCACCAGCACCACCACCAACCACGATTACATCATAAATTAGATCTTGTTTTTCTGATAAATTTTTCTGGGAAATTTGCATAAAATTGACTCCATTAACTCGAACTACAAACTATTAATTCTTGCCATCAATGCTGCTAATAATGGTATCAAAGTAAATCCTAACAATTCACCTTTAATTAGCCAAGATAATCGATTAACTTGAGCATTTTCTAAAGTTGGCGGCTTACCTATTTGGAAATTTTTAATCCAGGTTAAAAAGGTGTATGTTGGATAAAGGGAAAGTAGACTAACGATAATGAAAACACCGATTTTCGCATAGAAAAATGGATTGCTTAAATAGTAATCAGTTTCTTTACCAAAGTAAAGAACTCTCAATATTCCAGTAATCAAAATCATTGTGGCAGCTGCGCCATAAGCTGCATCAGCAAAGGCGACTCTTTTAGCTTCATCAAGGGTGATTTCTGTTTTTAAGTTGAATATTTCAACTGTAAGGGCGGCAAAAGCTAACATGAATCCTAAGTAATGCAGATAAGCAACGATCGAACTTGTCCACATAGTTATAATTTTACTTGTTACTCCGTAAATGAGATGGGAAATTCTTAGTGGGGAAAAAATTCCCCAGTTTAATGAAATTAGGTCAGTGATTTTTACCTGGAAATCTACAAAAGTTGATTAGACCTCTCCAACAAAGAATATATAAGGCAGGCAGGATGCCTGCCCTACAAGAGTTATTAGAGATGTCTATTCATCCAGGTTCAGTTATCAACTACTATGCTGGCATTCTTGACCATGTTGATGTTGATGTCTATGCTGGTGTTGATGTTGATGTTTGTGATGATGCTCATGCTCATGATCGTGTTCATGACATTCAGCAACTTCTCGGATTAAAGAACCGTTTAGATAATCTGCGATCGCTTTCTCTAAATCAGTTTCTTTCGTAACAATCGCTTCAATTCCTTTATTTTCCAATCGACGGGATAGATTTTTTCCCATTCCTCCAGATATTAAAACTTGCACATCATCTAAAGGATGGGGTAGGTCAGGATCGCTATTATGAAAGGTTTGTTCCTTTGATATTTCTAGAAGCTTCTTGTCGATAACTTCTGTGCCATTAACTTCATAAATCCAAAATTTTTGGCACTGTCCAGCGTGTCCAGTAATAGATTTTGTGTTTTGACTAGATAGAGCAATTTTCACAGTTTCTCCTTGCTAATAAAGCATTCATGATTTAGTGTGAAACCTTTTACTTTCTGGTATTAGACGCTTTGCACTTGAAAGTATTCTTCAGCAAAAGCCGCTAACAAACAACCTGGTTGATGTTTAATTCCTAAAGCGTCTCTTCTTTCCAAATACTGCTGTTTCGTCCAACTTTCTTGAATGGCTAATGTTAGTAAAGTCAGAATTCCGGCTCGTAAACCTGACGCGCAGCGGGTATAAATAGGCTGAGGTGAAGAATTAACCGCTTGCATAAAAGCTGGTAAAATTTCTGGGGTTAGTTTTTGTTTATCAACTGGGATGCTGATTAAATTAAACCCTAATTTTTCCACTGCTTCTGCTTTCAGTTGGTAGCCTTCGGGAGCAGTACATAAATCAATGATTGTCTTGTAACCTTTTTGGGAAATTTCTCTCAATTCTTCCGGCGAGACAACATTACCAATGGCTAAGGATTCAGTGACGCTTTGAAACATTTCTTCTTTTCTATTGTGGACTAATTTATCTGCAGTTCAATGACCAGATTTAAGTTGATTAAACCCACCAAGGAGTTTCTCCAGTTCGAGGGTCAATTTCTGTCCAAGGTGAAATCCAAATGCTATTGTCTTTAACTGCAACATGAACTATTTTGAGTGGTAAAGGAGCCGGACCACGCAATACAGAACCGTCAGCACTGTAACGAGAACCGTGACAAGGACATTGAAATTGTTGGTCGATTTCATTCCAAGGAAATGTACAACCTAAATGGGTACAATTATCGACAATTCCGACATTTTCTAGCGTGCCATCTTGTTTGACTGTTAAATAAGTTGGTTCTCCTGCTAATCCTGCTATTAAGGCGCGTGTTCCCGCTGGTTCGGCTAAAATTTGGCTGGCAGGAATTGGATTTCCTAATTTATCTTTGGCGATAATTGCTCCTCCAGCGTTGCTTTCTGCTGGAGGAATAAAATATTTTGCTACTGGATAAAGTGCGGCTCCAGCAGTGGAAGCAATGACGCTACCAGTCAAAAAATTGAGCAATTGCCTTCGGGACATCGAAGGGTTATCTATCGGAAGGCTGTTATCCATATTTGTTTTTTCCTTAATTGAGGGTATTACTCGTTTCTGTGTCAATGGCTTTGACGATCGCCAAGCCTGTATCGACTTTACACTTATTAACAACTATATTACCAAATAGCTATTAAGTCAACTTCATTTTAGATCGGATTTGATACCCTTGCAGAGACAGAGCGGTTAAAAAAAGATAAAATTTTGGCAAATTATTGGGTTCGGGGAATAGCGATCGGATTTCCGAATTTGCCTATATTCTCACTCCGATTAGAGTTAAAGGTGCTACCGGATCGATTACTCGTCCGATGGCGATCGCTTAAATGCTCCCATCCAATAGACATCTCCTTTCAAAGATTGTAGAGACGTTGTATAGATTGTAGAGTATACAACGTCTCTACAACGATTCCTAAAGATGTGTAATAATTAAGCCTACCTCTAAATTTAGAGATAGGCTTTTAGTTAAATATAGAATTAGGGAATAGAAGCAGATAACTCTTTAACCTTGATTCCATTATTAACAACTTCGACCCAAAGCGATTCACCCAGAAGGGTGGTTTGCTGATACCTCTGAAGGAAGAATTGTTTCAGTTAACTCTAAGATTACATCGAAGCGGAAGTTATTGACGATTTTCTTCGATATCTTCAACTATTAAAATCCGATAATTAGGTTGATTTGGTTGTAATCCAATCACTCGTTTAGGAGTGGATCAACTCTTTTCTTGATAAAAGAAATACCATTATCTACTAGCTTATTTTCCCAAAAAATTTTCCTTAACAGCTAATTATAAATTAGCTGAAAGAATTATGCAAAAATATCTATCTTTGTGCAGATGACTAATGATTATTTCGCTCGCACTGCTCTAGAAGCTTATTGCACAGTTAGGTTTAATATTTCTTAACAACTCTTTTTAAAGTTAAAAATTTAGAAAAATTACTTTATTGAGTAAAACATAAAGAGTTGATAAGAATTGTATTCATTTAAAGATTGCTCCCTCCAGTGTACCTATACTAATTTCTATAAATCTCGATCGTTTACAAGCAAACGAGGAGGCACCCAAAATGAATCACACTTATGAGGTTTTGGTTGATATCAAAGAATATCTTGAACCAACAACCGATAACTGTCGCAGGGAAACAACACGCTACGAGATTGATGCACAATCTAAACAAACAGCCGATAACTTAGCAAGGTTACAAGCTAGAACCGACCATCCACAGGGTATTGAATACGACGTGCGAGTAACTAGGCTACTAAAATAAGAGAAACAGTAGATGGAATGGTAGAAAATCTTTCCCATCATGATTTATTCCCTCAAACCTGTTCACATCTGTTAAGCCATATTGAAATATTTGAATGTCTGCATTCATTAGCGGTTTTAGCTACAACTCCGGCGAGTTCCGGGAAGTCATGGTCGGAAAATTTGTTTACCTGCAAAATGATTAAAGCCAACTCCAAAAATCTGAGTTGGCTTTATCGATATGTCTCTAAAAAAGTAGATTTTATAGTTAGGGTCTTTATATAAGCTGACCCCAATTGATTCACAATCATTAAGATAACTGGAAATTAAACGAGTAACATCAATCTCAAGCATTAGAACTTAAGGTACAGAAGGCAGTGTTTGGAAAACCCTCTTTTTCCCAGAGGTTGAAACCTGGGGTTGCAGAAACTAAGCCTGCCTAGCAGATGGCATTTGGAGGTTATCTATCATTAAGATTGTTCTGTATCTAGCAAAGGTAAAAATTTCCGAATTAGGCCAATAGTCACAGAGGGAAGTTCTAATTGCGGAGTAAAACCAACATCATCTAAATGATAAAAGAAACGAATTGCTTGCGGATTCATTTCTGCCAAACGACGACCGATTTCTGGCCCTGTAAATTCTGATTCTCTTCCCCAAATAATTGCTGTGGGAACAGTGAGTTGATTAATGTATTCTGCTAAATCAAAAGATAAATCACCACTGACAAATGAGAGGGCTGCGTATTCAGCATTTGGCTGTTGAGCAGATTCTAAATAAGCATCAACAATTTCTGGATAAACTCGTTCTGGATGAGCAAATTGCCGTTGTTCTAAGTAGCTGCGAACGCCCAAACCGGAAGCAACTCCAGTATTATAAAGTACTTGATTTAACAGAGGGATTTTGACAACTTTTGCAGAGATACTTTGACTGTAATCTGTGCCGAATTCTGCTAAACCTGCGGGAGTAACTAAAATTAATGACTTGAATAGTTCAGGCCGATTAATTGCTGCCCGAATTGTAAAAGCAGCAGTTAATCCAGAGGCAATAACTGTTACTGGGTTATCGCAAGTTTTTTGGATGAATTCCTGAATAATTTTAATGTATTCGTCAGTATGATAACGTTTAGCTGGATGATTAGAACGCCCCCAACCAATTAAATCAGGTGCTAAAATTCGATATTCAGCAGCAAAGGCGGGATAAACTTTAGACCATTCATAAGCGGAAGAACCGCCGCCAAAAGCGTGGAAAAAAACTAGTGTGTTTTCGCTTTCTTTGGTGCCATTTTTATCCCAAGGTTGGTCAACGGCTGTATAGTAAACCATTTCGCCTAAAAAGGTATTGACCGATCGCTCTCCAAAACCAGGTGGTATAAACATCGATAAACCTCTTCTTCTGAGTTCACTTTTTCTATTTTGTCAGTAACTCTGAAGAATTTGCATCACTCTAAGGTGCAATTTTAGGAAATCAATCGGTTAAAAAAAGTTGATTCGTAGGGTGCGTCAGACTTTGATTATTGTGATTTAACCAGTTTTTGGATTGCGACGCACCTTACAAACTTGTACCTTACTTTTTAGGCTGCAACTGCTACAGCTTCTTGTCCATGTTTACGTAATAATTCCATTAGTTCATCTCGGTAGTCATGGAAAACACTTTGACGTTTAACGTTGTGGGTGCGATCGGGTAATTTAACGGTAATTTCTTTTCTGACTGTACCAGGACGTGCCCCTAAAGCGTAAATTCGATTCGAGAGAAATACAGCTTCTTCCACATCATGAGTAATCATAAAAATGGTGATTTTTGTTCTTTTCCAAAGGTCTAACATAAATTCGTGCATTGACTCTTTGGTGTGAATATCTAATGCGCCGAAAGGTTCGTCCATTAATAACACTTTTGGTTCGGAAGCTAGGGCACGTGCGATCGCTGCACGTTGTTTCATTCCCCCCGATAATTCTTTAGGCAATGACTTAGCAAAATTAGTCAATCCCACCACACTTAAATAATAGCTTGCTTGCTCTCTTCTGATCTTTTTTGGTACGCCTTGAAGCTTCAATCCAAATTCAGTGTTTTCCTGCACATTCATCCAAGGATAAAGTGTATAGTGTTGGAATACCATTCCGCGATCGGGCCCCGGCCCAGTAATTACTTCACCATCAATTCTTACTTCTCCAGAAGTAGGGTTATCAAGTCCTGCTATTTGCCGCAATAAAGTAGATTTACCTGAACCAGATGCCCCAACAGCGCAGATAAATTCTCCTTGTTTAATCGTCATGTTAATGTCTTTTAGGACGACTAAAGTACCGTTCTTGGTTTGAAAATCTTTGTTCAGATTGTTAATTTGCAAATACATAGATTTAGCCTCATTAATTTGTCTTTTTTTTGAACCGCAAAGGACGCAAAGAACGCGAAGGAAAGAAAGAGAAGTATTTACAATTTAGTTAGAATTCTTGTCTTTAAATTGCAGAATCTGTTGGGACAAAAACTTTTAGTTCCTCCCCTCTGCCTATCTCAGCGTTTTTGACTTGCCCATTTACAGGAAACTCTTAAGAGATATTGGAAAAATAGATCGAAAGATAATCCAATTACTCCAATTACTATTAGTCCGACGAAGATTTCATCGGTTCTGAGAAATCTACCTGCTACACTAATGCGACGACCTAAACCTTCGGTTGCGGCAATTAGTTCGGAAACAATTACTAGTTGCCAAGCTGCTGCTAAGTTGATGCGACAAGCATCGATGATTCCCGGTAAGACGTGGGGAAAAATTACTTGTAATAGGGCTTGTTTGCGATCGCCTCCTAAAATATAAGTCGCTTCAATCAAATCTTTTGATACAAATTTTACCGTATCCATTACCATCAAGGAGTTGAAGAAGAAAACTCCGATAAAGATGAGGGTAATTTTCGGTTCTTCTCCGATTCCCAAATATAAAATTAGCAGGGGAATAAAAGCTGGCGCAGGCATATAACGCATTAACCCAAACAGCGGTTCTAATAAGGCGCGAATACTGGGGAAACTTCCCATTAATATGCCAATTGGAATAGAAACTAATGCTGCTAAAGAGAACCCCACACCGACGCGCCACAGACTTGCCACCGTATCTTTCAGCAGTTCGCGAGTGCTCCATAATCTGCCAAATGCTTCCATTACTTTGGCAGGTGAAGGTAAAAATTTTGGGTCAATGTTTCCGAAGGTAGTTACTAACCACCAAAGTAACAAAGGCGCACCAATTGAAGTAATAATTAATGCTGTATTTAGAGGTTTGGGAATATCTTCAGCCAGCCGCCAAAAAACTGTGGGTTTGATTTTTTTTGGTCGGATATAGTCTCTAATTGAGCTAGGAGTTTCATTCATGGTTAAAGTTCCATAGTTTATGATTTTTTCACTTGTTCGGCGTAGGCTTTGACAAAGCGATCGTCAAATATTTTAGTAATATCAGGTTGGCTTTTTGCTAGTCCCACTTCTATGAGAAATTTACTCATTTCTTGGGCAGCGAATTGCAAAGAATTCAAATCATTTCCTGGTTGAAAAGCTTTTAGGTTTTCTTCAATAGTAAAAATGCGAGTGCCATCAGCGTATTCTTTATATTCAGATACGGGAACACCTGCTCTTTTTGCCATTATTTCATAAGATTGTTCGGGATTTTTTTGCATATATTCCAAGGTGGCAAACCAGGAATTAACTAATGCTTGAATTTGTTCGGGTTTTTCTTGCAAAAACTTGCGCGAAACTACTAAATGGTCAGAAATTGCTCCCGGAAAGTCTTTTGAACTGAATAATTCTTTACTACCCTGACGCTTTAATGCTTGAGTTGTAAAAGGCGCAAATACTGCCACTGCATCAACTTGTCCGCCGACAAATGCTGCGGCTGCTTGACCTGTTTCTAACGGAACAAATTGAATATCTTTTGGCGATAAACCTGCTTTTTTTAATCCTAAAAGTAATAGAAAATGATCGACTGTTCCTTCTTCAGCAGCAACTTTTTTTCCTTTTAAATCAGCAACCGAATTAATGCCTTCTCGGACAATTACTTTATCATTACCAGTAGAGTTATCATTTACTAGCACAATTACTTTATCTGCACCACCGGAAACAGAGTTAACTGTATCTCCTAAAGTTTGACTATTAGCATCTATTTGTCCGGCAGTTAAAGTGTTAATAGATTCCAGATATCCGTCGAACCATTTGAGGTCTACAGGAACATTATTTGCTTTAAAAATGCCTTGTTCTTGGGCAATTTGCCAAGGAAACCAACCGGGCCAAGCACTAAATCCTAAACGGACGGCATTAACATTAGTTGAAGATGCAGTAGAGTCAACTTCGTTAGTTGTTTTGATGTAAACTGCTGGATTAACGCAACCTACGGCTAGGCTGAAGGTAACAAAAAAAAGGATGCAGTAGGAAAGGAGCGATCGCACTTTCATAACATCTACCTTGAGACAGATTTCTTCATTTCGTCATTGATACTTTTTGATAGCAGTGAATTATGTGTAGCAGAAAAAGTAGTCACCGCTTTGTTATTTGTGCTACAAATTAGTTAATTAATTCGAGATTCTGAACACTTTTTAGAAGCAGGAAAGATTGAGCCTGTGCAACAGACTAAAATCTCTCTCCAGATCCCCGACTTCTTCAAGAAGTCGGGGATCTAAGTTTAGTTTTTAATGAACAACTGATAATTGCTGTTTGGCAGATTTAGTTAACTGAGAACGTACCCAATCAAACCAAATATCTAACCCTTCTCCAGTTTTGGCAGAAACGGGAATTATCGTTACATGAGGATTCATTTGGCGGACATTTGCAATTATTTGATTGACATCAACATCTAAATGGGGTGCTAAGTCCATTTTGGTGATTAACAAACAATCTGCTTCTTGAAACATTACCGGATATTTCAGCGGTTTATCTTCTCCTTCAGTCACACTTAATAGGGCAACTTTGGCGTGTTCTCCTACTTCAAATTCGGCAGGACAAACCAAATTTCCCACATTTTCGACTAAGACTAAATCAAATTCTGAAGGGTTGTATTCATTTGCTAACCGATGAATTCCCCCAGACACCATTTTAGAATCCAAATGACAAGAACGACCTGTATTAATGGCAATTACCGGAACGTTGTATTTGCGGAGACGATCGGCATCTAATTCCGTCGTCATATCGCCTTCAATCACGGCTATTTTATATTCATTTGTTAATACAGCTAGAGTTTTTTCTAGCAAAGCAGTTTTTCCAGCACCGGGACTACTCATCACATTAAAACAAGTAATTCCCCACTCATCAAAATGTTCGCGGTTATGGTCTGCCCCTTCTTGATTAGCATGGAGCAAATTAATTCCTAAAGCAGCGTCAAATGTTTGGTGCATAATTACTTTCCACAGAATCAGAACTATATTCAACTCGATCGATCTTTAATTCCCTACCCGAACGTATGTCTTCCATTGGCGATCGACAAGTCGGGCAAGCATATTGAATCCCGATTTCCGGGTGATATTCTTGTTGGCAATGATGACAAAAAGCAATTAAAGGAGTTTCTTGAATTACTAATTTTGCTCCTTCTAAAAAAGTTCCGCGAGTCTGAACTTCAAAAGCGAATTGTAAACTCACAGGTTCCACACAAGTAAACTTGCCAACTGTAAGATGAACCTGGGAAATTTGGGGTTTTTCCGGTTGTTCTGACCACCATTTCCGCACAGTCACAATTAACGCCTTGGTCATGTCTGTTTCGTGCATAGCTTAGGGAGTTTTGAGTTTTGAGTTTTGAGTTGGGGAGAGTTTGGGGAGAGTTTGGGGGAGTTTTGAGTTTTGAGTTGGGAAGAGTTTCGAGAGTTTTGAGTTTTGAGTTTTGAGTTAATTAACTTCCCCATCTCCCCATCTCCCCATCCCCCCATCCCCCCATCTCCCCATCTCCCCATCCCCCCATCTCCCCATTCCATCAAGTCCAGGCGACAAGCTGAGGTTGTGCTTCTGGGTGAATGTAAGCGGGTTTTTGTTTGCGGGGTAGTTGACCTGAAACAATTAAATGTGCCATTGTGTCGCAAATTACGCGAGTTGCCATGAGTGAGGTCATGTCGCTGATGTCGTAGGGAGGGGAAACTTCCACTACTTCTAAACCGCACACTGGGGCTTTTTGGATAATTTTTCCTAGTAAACTTAAGGCTTCACGGGGTAATAAACCGCCTGGTTCGGGCCAACCTGTACCGGGCACAAATCCCGCATCGATGCAATCAATATCGAAGCTGATGTATACGCAGTCGGTTCCGTCGAGTGCTCTTTCTAAGGCAAAATCAACAGCGGCATCGATTCCTTTTTCCACAATGTCGGTAACGGTGAGGATGTTGGTGGCGCGTTCCCGGCAAACTTTCACGCCTTGACGGGGAACTTGCCAACCTCCTATTCCCAACTGTACTAAGTTTTTCGCTGGGGCGTTTACCATGTTGGTGGCGTGGAACCAAGGACAGGTGTGCATTCTTTCGTCGAGGTCGGTTTCTTGGGTGTCGGCGTGGCGATCGAAGTGAATAATACCAACTTTTTTGTCTCCCAAGTGACGACAAATACCTCTAACTGTGGGGAAGCCGATCGAATGGTCGCCGCCTAAAATAATTGGAAATGCGCCAGAACTGAAAATGTGAGCAATACCTTTAGAAATTTGGTCAAATGACTTTTCGTTATTTGCGGGAATGGTGAAAATATCGCCAACATCGCACAGGGTAATTTGTTCGCGCAAATCAACCCCTAACTCAAAGTTGTAAGGAGTGTACAATGCAGAAATCCGGCGAATTCCCTGTGGGCCAAACCTTGTACCCGGACGATAGGTGGTTCCTGAGTCGTGAGGTACACCGACTATTGCCACATCGTATTCCCCAACTCTTCGCACATCTTCTAAATAAGGTGCTTTCATGAAGGTGTTGATGCCTGCGTAGTGGGGGAGTTCGCCGCGAGAGAAAGTGGGAATAGTGCGATCGCGAATACTCTCAGCTGCTTCTAATCCATATTCCAGCCCTTGCGATACTTCCTGCTGCCAACCTGTTAACGGCAACCTTGCTTCCATTTCTAAAGCTCGTTGTGCTTCACTTGGTCTATGTCCGTTATTCGAGTTAGGGCTATTAAATAAGGGATTTTCTGAAGGATTCTCAGTCATTGGGACACCTTAAATACTTGCAAAACAACTAGATTTTCTAGCTTGTCTCCTGAAAGCCAAAGAGAAAGCCCAGGAGAACTAAGCCGCAGCTTCTTTAACTGGTGCTTTTCTCCCGGGCTTTTCTCCCTCCGTGTGGCTAGCTAATCCTTATAAATAAAAAATTCTGAGGTTTGCCAGCTGCTTCTCTCGGACCTGCGTTTGGCTATACTTTCTCGTTGTCTTATCCAAACCGGAACCCTAGAAGCTACTAATTTTTGGGTTACTCTAATCTGAAATTTACACCAAAATTTTCAATCTTCTGTAACACAAGTTACAAAATGATGTTTTTTTCTGAACTCAGGACTTACGCAGCGACGCTAAATATGGTGGAATGGTGCGTTACACGCTTAGTTAACGCACCCGAAGGATGGAGGCTTTGCGTCAGTCCAGGAACTTCTTCGTCTTTCCTTCGCGCTCTTCGCGTCTTCGCGGTTCAAAAAATCTTTTTTTATTGAACCACGAAGACACGGTAGCGTAGCGATTCGCGATAGCGAATTAGGACACAAAGAAAGAAACTGAATTTAGGAGTATTATATATAAGGAAATAAATTGAACGATCGAATGCTAATTAATTCTGATAACTGGCTAGATTGGGTCACTGTGTTTGGTTATTTAAGTTTTACTGTCTTTATTATGTGGCGGGTTTTTACTAGTAAATGAAGGTTTGGCTTTATTAAGCGATCGCCAATTCCACATTTTGATAATTCGCCAAATCATCACTGCTACCAAAAAAGTCGCTAAACTCCCTGAAGCGAAATCAATACTTTTGGTAGCTGATCCGAAATTTTTTACCTCAATTGCACCAATTTCCCCTCGCGGATCGACATTTAGAGGTTTGTCTAATTTTAGCAGCAAAAACTCATTTTGATCTGGTTCTGGTGGTCGTCCTGCACCGCCTCGAAAGTTATTATCGTTGGCAACTAAAATAGTATTTTTGTCAATCACTAAAACATTCTCGATCGTCACAAAAGGAAAGCGAAAACTCGTGCTACCATCACGGTTTAAGTCTTGCGGATCTCGAATATTTAGTAAGTCGGCAATTTCGGTTTTAGCAACATAACCTTCCGCATCTTTCTCGGCTAAATTTATCTGGAAAATCTTCTTAAATTCGGCTTCTTCTCCTTGTTTAGTATCCCGTTCGATAACTAGGTATTCGTTTTCGTTGATTACTGCTACATCTCCGATCGCATTTCCCGCTGCTTCTAGTCGATAAAACCCAGCAATTCCAGTAAATTGTTTAGCAGCTAAATCAAATTCATTAATTCGCAGTGTATCAGGTCGATCGCCAGTTACCGCTCCTTCCAAAAAAGCGTATAATTTAGTTTTACTCGGATTAATTGCTAATCCTTCATAACCTCTAGAACGCTCCAAATTAGATGTTGTTTTGCCAGCTAAAACATCTGGATGATCGGGCGATCGGATAATTTCAGAAGTTTCCTTATTGGCAAAAGTTGGTGTAGGAATTGGTGCTGCTAAAAGTTTGCCTGTGCGATCGAAATTTAACAAATAAGGGCCAAATTCCTCGCCTACCCAAATCGTACCATCTGCCGCAAAAACAAATGATTCAGGATCAAAATCTCCCCCCGTTAATAGTCTTTCTTTTGTACCTTCATTAACAATAAAAAAAGGAATTTTATTATCAGGATCGGACAAAGAAATAAATTCTTTTACTTCGACGCTCCCATCCTCGTTACTACCTCTAAATTTCGGTTTTAGGCGATACAAACGTAATAAATAATTAGTACTATTCGTTTTACTACCAAATCCATTGTCTGACAAAAACCAAAAAGAATCTTTGTCAGCAAATTGCACACCACTAAACCCTTGTACTGGTTGTTTTGCAGGGCTACCAGCAAAAGTATCTGTGGGTAATAAAGCGAATCCTTGAAGTTCTGCCATACTTTTAAGTTTACAGGTGTTTCTCGCCAACCTGAGTTTACCCAGGAATTTAGGTTAAGAAACAAGTAGCTTTTGTTCAAGGCAAGGTTAAGAAAGAGGGAAAAGAGACTATTTAAATAATGATAGGCAATCGGATTTTAAAAGCCCTTTACTAACTTTGATCTGGCGAAAACTTTTAGCAATAATTTCTTCGCAACTTAAGTCAATTTGCGGAACGCCTAACTGGATTAAATCTTTAATGGAAGCGCCAATAATAATTTCGGAAATTCCAGCCCAAATGCAAGCTGTAGCGCACATTGGGCAAGGTTGGCAGGTGGTATTGTAAAACTTCACTTAATTTGTAGTCATTTATAAGCTAAAATAGTTAACAATTATTTTACTTTAACCCTCAAGAATCAATGACCTGAGTTATCAGGGTGAAATGTCCCGGGACTCTAAGCAACCACTAGTACCAT
>NZ_JBHFNQ010000002.1:0-6796 GCF_041929345.1 Floridaenema aerugineum BLCC-F46 | reverse complement strand
TGCCTTCCTGCTCCCATCTACGAAGTGTCGATGCCGAAACTCCAACCAAATCTCCAAATTCTGAAACCTTCCACATAACTTACTCATAATAGGCAACTATAAGTAAGTTTAGTTAATAATTTGCCGATTTAGTCAAGCTCTTTTCTTCTTTGCCCACAGTCCAAAAGAAAGATTACATTTATGAAGATTACGGTATCACAGAATACAAAAGCCAAAAGCGATCGCTATGAGAGGAAAAACTTCTTGGTTTACTGATTAAATTAATTCCATGAATAAAATAACATCTACTGAAATTGCCCACATTCTCTACGGTTCGCCCTTGAGCCGTCCTAAAAATGCGATCTTTGCCATCATTGTTCTGGTGGTGCTGTTACTAGCCAGTACGTTTTCGTTATTCCGTGTCTACTTTTCGACCCTCTCCCCAGCGGCTGTTCAGGTTTACATTATTGGCTTGCTGGGCACGTTCCTGGTGACGCTGTTCCCCCTTGCCATCCTGTGGTTTCTCGATCGACGTGAACCAGAATCTCGCTGGCTTTATCTGATTGCCTTACTGTGGGGGGCGCTGATTTCCTCTGGAATTGCCTTTCCCACTAACAACGTTTTCTTCAAGAGTATAGGTGATTTTGTGGCGCTTCACCCTGAGATCAAAGGCGTTTTGGGCGAAGATGCCGTGATGCTGCTGACGGCTCCAATTGCAGGGCCACTTGTGGAGGAAACAGCCAAAGGGCTGGGAGTTTTGCTTTTGTTCTGGCTATTCCGAAGTGAGTTTGATAATGTGCGCGACGGCTTCATTTATGGAGCATTGGTCGGCATTGGCTTTAATTTGCAGGAAACTCCGTTTTACATCACCAAAGAATTTATCAGCACAGGAGACATCCCGCTGTATTATCAAATCGCCGATCGCTTGGCGATATTTGGGTTTGCGGGTCATCCCCTATTTACAGGTTTGTTTGGCGCATGGCTGGGGTTAGCCCGTCAAACCACCCGTCGCTGGTTGCGCTATGCGGCTCCGGTGGGAGGCTGGCTGCTGGGGTTTTCGGCTCATTTCCTCAACAATATGATCGGGTTGACGATCGCACTGGTTATCTATTTTCAGACGGGCAAACCTGTGGCTGATACACCCGCGACTGTCACCCCAGCTGTGGTGGCACCTTTCCTGAATCAGTGGGTACAGCATAGCGTCATAAAACTGGTGACTTATTTCCCGTTTTTCTTGATTGTGGGCGTGATGCTCTGGCAGAGCGGCATTTGGGAGCGGAATGTGATTCGAGAACAGCTTGCCGATGAACAGGAACCTGTGATTACGCCGGGAGAGTATGAAGCCGTGAAGCGCGATCGCATCTTCCAGACTCGCCGCATTCCAGGATACAATCGCCGCACTTGTGCCGCCATTGTGCGAGCGCAGAATGAACTGGCATTTCGCAAATGGCGGGTGCAGCATCAGGGTCAGGATGTAGAAACCGATACCCTGGTAACATCCTGGCGTGAAGAATTGCTGCGCCTGCGTGATGCAAAAATGCTAAACCAGCCCAGTAGTCAAACAGTTTAGTGGAGAGGGTGTATGCTTCACCCCAGTCCTAATGTCTGATTTCAATCTCAGGAGCTTATCAATCGCGATCGCTATGGATCATCCCGAAGCAGTTAACTTAAAAGCCCGCAACTTGATTCTGGATTATGCGCTGGGTGCGGCGATCGTTGCTCTGCTGCCAATTCCCAACATTGGCTTATTGCAAGCGATCGTCCTGGTGCTGCTCAACGTTTTGCTGGTGATTGGGATTGCCCGCCTCTGGCAGTTCCAGAAAGGAGGCGATCTCTTAGCCAGGGTTGGCATTCTGTTTGGTATCGCTGGCGCAGTTTTGATGGGGTTCCTCGCCTGGTTATTGACAGTGGCAGTGGGAGTCGTTGTGCCGCTGATTGGGGCGTTAGCACCTGGAATGGTTGCCTTCTCTTATTTCTGGGGTGTGGGGCAAGCGGTCAATCATTTCTATGTGAGCAAATTATCTTTAACCTCAGATCGTCCTCCATCCGGTGAGCAAGATGAGATTTAACCGCCGATTTTTACTCTGGTCTGGATTAGGCACTACGATCGCAGCAGTATTTGGGCGCGAACAGTTGCAGCAGCAAGCGTTGCAAGCTGAACAAGCTAAACTGCGGCAATTGTACGATCCAACTCAACTGGTACAATCTGCCTTTGGCGCTGACCTGACTGCAATTAAAGATTTGGTCGCTGTGCAACAGAGTGCTAAATTGCGATCGCCGACCATTCCCTACAACCGCGAGTGGTCTAAGCTGTTGATTACTGGCAGCAAGCTCTGTACCCAGCAATATCTCAAGGGTAAATATGACGCGAATTATGACGGTAGGATTTCTGTCTTACCATTCTATACAACGGGCTTTAGACCCTTTCGCCAAATTACATCCTTTAAAGCAGCCGAACGAGTGGAAGAGGCGATTTCCTTTGAAGTTCCGCTCGCAGCGTTAGCAAACACTCCTGACACCCTGAATGAACTGGGCGATCGCGTCAACCAAACAAAAGATATCATTCAGAATCAAGTCAAGCAGGTGGTGAATTTGAAACAACAAATCCCGGTTTATTACGGGTTTTTGTTGTCTTCTCCCAAGATGAATATCCTAATGTTTCGAGGGACTCAGCGCCAACTGGAATGGTTAGAAAATATCCTGGCGATTCAACAGAACTATGTTCATCCAGTAAATGGAACTGCGATCGGTAAAGTTCACTCCGGCATTTATAACTTTTATCAAACGCATTTAGCCGCAGCCGTCAAGAAAGCAGTTCAATCCTTAGATCCTAAGAAACCGCTGATAATTTCTGGACACAGTTTGGGGGCGGCTCTGACGACCTTTGCCGCGATCGATCTAGCCCTGATTTTCCCAGAGTTGCGACCCAGTATTCAGGTTTATACCTACGCGGGTCCCCGGTTAGGCAACAAGGCTTTTGTGGAAGCCCACAGCCAGTTGCTTCCCAATCACTATCGCATCACCAATCTGGCAGACATGATTCCCATGCTGCCCCTGAGTAAACTACTCAAGGATGACTTTGTGCACGTGGGAGAGTCATGGTCGTTTCTTTCCCAACAGGGCGACATTATGCCCAATCATTTTGTGGAAACTTATCGCCAAGCCATTGAGCAAGGAGCAGAAACCCGGTCAGATAAGGGCTTTGATAATTTACGAGTGCGTTTGTCGTAGAAAACTGGATTTGCGATCGGGTAAAGAGCGATGATTTTTTAGGAGTGATTGATGAAGTTTTCTCTAACACGGTTGGGTCAATTTACAGCCCTCGTGGTGACGGCGATCGCCACCAGTGTTGCCGCCACCGCTAGCAACCGCAGTCCGTTTGGCCCTGCATGGGAGCCAGCTGACTGCTCTACATTTGGACTGGTGCCACTGGTCGCCGCCTTGTCAGACTGTGGCTATGTCACCGTGCCTGAGCACCACAGCCAGCCCAACGGTCGCACGATTCAACTGGCTGTCGTGCGGACTCGCAGCATTGGTGACAACCCGGCCCCAGACCCGCTGATGATGGAACAGGGTGGGCCGGGCGGTTCAACGATTGGATTATTTCCCAGCAAAATCGTACCTTTCACCAACGTTGGGACAGCGATTTTGCAGCAACGGGATATGGTGTTTGTGGAACAGCGCGGCACGCAATTTTCCCGTCCGGCGTTGACCTGTCCAGAGCGGGTTGATCACAACGTTGCGGTTGCCAAGGGTAAATTGGAATTTAGTGATCCAGGCTGGATTACAGCCTGTCGCGATCGCCTCGCCGCTACGGGAGTAAACTTTAGTGCCTTCAATAGCATCGAAAATGCTGCTGATTTGTACGTTGTTGCCGAGGTTCTGGGTTACGAGCAGTTTAACTTTTATGGCGCTTCCTATGGGACGCTGCTGGGGCAGTATGTGCTGGCGCAAGCCGACCAGCACAAGGCAAAACTCCGTAGTGTGATTCTGGATGGAGTAGTCAGACCTGATGTTGACTTTAATTTGGGGAGTTCCTACTCCATCAGTCAGGCGCTTCGCAATGTGTTTGCCGCCTGCGCCCAGGATGCCCAATGCAACCAGACCTACCCCGACCTGGAAAGGGTTTTTTCGTCATTGATCGATCGCCTCAACCAGCACCCCATTCCTGCCAAACTCACCATTCCCAACACCCAAAAAACCTTTGACGTTTTATTGGATGGCAAAGACCTTGCCTATGCCATTGTGCCTTACTTATACAGCACAGAAGACAGTCGTTTCCTGCCCCGCAACCTTTATCGGGCAGCAAACAGCAATGATTTTGCCTGGGCTGAGGAGAAGCTTTCGGCAGGGTTGGCAATGGATGAGGCCGAAGGTATGTATAGCGCAGTTCTCTGTGTTCGGGCTGCTTCTGTCACGGTCGATCCGGCCACGTTGTTTCCACCCCCCTATCCCCAACTTGCTTTTTTTGGTTCCCAGGAAAAAGCCCTCGTCGATCGCTCCTGTGAAGTACTCCAGGTCGAATTGGAGCCTCCCTTTGCCTACAAAAACACCGAGGTTCCAACGCTGGTGTTTAACGGTCAATTTGACCCGGTTACACCCGAAGTCTATGGCAAAGCCGTCGCCAGCAACCTGAAAAACTCCTACGTCTATACCTTTTCGGGTGTCGGTCACGTTTCTCTGGTGGCAAAGGCCAACACGACCGGTGCCGCCTGTGCCCAGGCGATCGCCCTCGCTTTCCTGACCAATCCCAACCGCGCACCCGACTCTCGCTGCCTTGCCCAGGTCAAACCTGTTTTTGAGTATGAATAAGGAAAAACGAGCATGACACTACTATCGAACCAGAAAATCCGTTTATTCAGGGTATCTTTACGCCTCTGACTGGAAAGACCGCACTCACGCCTTATATTATCGATGAATTTGGCATCGGTTTGACCTTGGTTGCCGTATTAGTGGCTTATTTCTTCTGGGGAAAGCGAGCAGAATTACCAGAAAGAGTCGCTGCTAAATAGACTCTGAGCTACTCAACAGGAACTGTACTGGACATAAAACCCTCTGAGAACTATGAACCCATCCCCTCTCCCATCTAACTACACGGATCTTGTTAACCTCTACGGGCAGCCCAGTCAGGCGGGATTTGGCAGTGCCGTGTTTGATGAAATCATTGAACCAGGAACAGATCTAGAACCTATTGCGTTGCGATATTATCAACACTTTGTCGGTAAGCTCTGGGAGCAGTTTGGCGCAGATGCCTGGATGAGTACCTGGAAACAGGTCTATGCCCGGACTGGCGATGTCACGCCGGATATTGTGGCAGAACTGAGGGCGATCGCCGATCCAGCAGCGGCTCACTTTGTCCCCGTCTTGCTGCTGGCAGACACTGACGATCGCACCAAAGCAGAGCAAGCATTGGCAGCCGTTTTTGATAATTCACAGGTCAGTGACTTGAGGGTATACGCGATCGGTGATGGTGCCGCCCTATCCGGCTTGCTTGTGGCTGGATACCGTCCAAACGAAATCACGATTCTGATTTCGTTAATTGATTGAAGTTAGTAAGTTGGGTTGAAGCACGAAACCCAACCTCCGCAAGGGTTACGCTACGCTAACCCACCCTGCAATGAAATTATCCTTTCCTAACTGGAGATCGTCAATGGATACACAAACCGATTCAAAAATCCGCCTGTTACTACGCATCCTGCGTTTCCCGCTTACCCGCCTGCTGCTGCTATCCTACATCCTGTTCTACGTGACTTTTTCAGGCAAATTATTCATCCAGACGTTCACCCCAAGCCCGGTGCCATCCCTGATCGTGGGCTTGTTGACCGTCGCGAACCTGCTGCTGGTGTATGTGAGCTTCGCGCATTTCGTGGAACGCCGATCGGTCAGCGAACTGACCCTACCCGGTATGGGTCGCGAACTCGGCTTCGGCCTGTTGCTCGGCTTTGGCCTGTTCACCACCTGCGTTTTGATCGCGATGGTTCTCGGCCTCTACCGCATCGAGGGTATCGACAGTTGGCAGCAGGTTCTGCCGACAGGGGGTGCGCTGGTGACTCCTGTCGGCGAGGAGATGCTGTTCCGGGGTGTGGTGTTTCGCATCTTTGAGGAAGTGTTCGGCGGCTGGGTGGCGCTGATCGTCTCGTCCGTGGCGTTTGGCCTTACGCATAGTGGGAACGAAGGTGAAACCCTCGCAGGCATTGCATCCATCGCCATTGTGTTCGGCCCGATGCTAGCCGCGCCCTTTATGGTCACCCGTCGCCTGTGGATGGGCATCGGCCTCCACGGAGCCTGGAACTACACGATGGGCAAGATTTTCTCCGGCTCCGTGTCCGGCGGTCAAACCGGGCAAGGCTTGTTCAAGACCACCTTCGTAGGCCCGGAACTGCTCACAGGCGGCAGTGCTGGCATGGAGGGCTCGCTGATTGCCATCCTGGTGTCTGCTACAGCCAGCGTGATATTGCTGATCCTGGCGGTTCGGCGTGGCAAGATCGTGCCGCCGTCCTGGAAGCGCAGGGCTTGAGCCGGAGTCCGGCATGGATGGTGCGTCCCGGCGTTCAGGGGGTGACAACGGGGCTGAAACGCTTTTGAATCAAGGTTTCAGGCTGGTTACGCTACCCAAAAAATTTCAGCTTATTGACAGGCTTATTGACAATGAATAGGCAGACTTTGAGCCTAAAACGACCTGACGGGGTGACAACAATCGGTAAACCCCTTACTGCGTGCGGGGTTTACCGATTGTTGTCAAAAAAAAAGAGGTCTGCTATTCTCAAGAAGACCTAATTAACGAAAATAATGAATTTATTACCATTATTTTACACCG